>NZ_JAMYKV010000007.1:0-226575 GCF_040317535.1 Mesorhizobium sp. M1409 | reverse complement strand
GCCTGGTGTATCGCGCGTCTGGGAGGCTGGAACGGCTATGCAAAGGAGCGACCACCGGGGCCCATCACCTTCTGCAACGGCCTCAGGCGCTTCCACGCCATCGCAGACGGCTTCGCCCTTGCCAAACCAAACTGACCCCGAAGCAAATGTGTGCGCACGCTAGCCCACAAGGGGAGAAGGAAGGCCGCTAGGCTCTGCCCCCTAAATCGCCTTATCTGGCGACAAACCCAGCCCAACCTTCCCCTTAATTGCGCTTCACCGCCCAACATCGACAAGAAATTTCGGCGACATATCTTCATCCTGGTGCGCGGGAGGCTAGATCGGCCGGCGCGTCCGGGACCGACTTGCGCAGGCTTGCCCGACGAATTCGCACTGGTCTGGCCGTGCAGATATGCAACTATCCGCACCAGGCAACATTGGAGGACAAAGGTCATGGCCGATGCTGGGATGTTGCGGTTTCACGTTCCGGAGCCGGAAGTGCGGCCGGGCGGAACGCCTGACTTTTCCAATGTGCCGATCCCGAAGGCCGGCTCGGTGCCGCGCCCCGAAATCTCTGTCGATCCGCGCACCATCCGGGATCATGCCTTCTCGATCATCCGCGTGCTGAACCGCGCCGGCGAAGCCGTCGGCCCTTGGGCCGGCCTGCTTTCAAGCGACGAGCTGTTGGCGGGCCTGCGCCACATGATGACGCTGCGAACCTTCGACGCCCGCATGCAGATGGCGCAGCGCCAGGGCAAGACCTCGTTCTACATGCAGCATCTGGGCGAAGAGGCCGTGGCTTGTGCCTTCCGCAAGGCGCTCGAACCCGGCGACATGAATTTCCCGACCTACCGGCAGGCCGGCCTGCTCATCGCCGACGGCTATCCGATGGTCACGATGATGAACCAGATCTATTCCAACGAGGCCGACCCGCTGAAGGGCCGGCAATTGCCGATCATGTATTCGTCGAAGGAGCACGGCTTCTTCTCGATCTCCGGCAATCTGGCGACGCAGTACATCCAGGCGGTCGGCTGGGCGATGGCCTCGGCGATCTCGAACGATTCGAAGATCGCCGCCGCCTGGATCGGCGACGGCTCGACGGCCGAGTCCGACTTCCATTCGGCGCTGGTGTTCGCCTCCACCTACAAGGCGCCCGTCGTGCTCAACGTCGTCAACAACCAGTGGGCGATCTCGACCTTCCAGGGCATCGCGCGCGGCGGCTCGGGCACGTTCGCCGCCAGAGGCCTTGGCTTCGGCATCCCGTCCTTGCGTGTCGACGGTAACGACTATCTCGCCGTCCATGCGGTGGCCAAATGGGCGGCGGAGCGGGCGCGCAGCAATCTCGGGCCGACGCTGGTCGAATATGTCACCTACCGCGCCGGCGCGCATTCGAGCTCGGACGACCCGTCCGCCTACCGGCCGAAGACCGAATCCGACGCCTGGCCGCTCGGCGACCCGATCGTGCGGCTGAAGAACCATCTCATCGCGCTCGGCGTCTGGTCGGAGGAGCGGCACGCGCAGGCCGAGGCGGAGATCCTCGACACGGTGATCGCGGCGCAGAAGGAAGCGGAAAGCCACGGCACGCTGCATGCCGGCGGCAAGCCGTCGACGCGCGACATGTTCGAAGGGCTCTACGCCGAAATGCCGCCGCATCTGCGGCGCCAGCGTCAGCAGGCGGGAGTCTGAGCCATGCCAAGACGCACCATGATCGAGGCCATTCGGGACGCCATGGACGTGTCGATGGCGCGCGACGACCGCGTCGTCGTGTACGGCGAGGATGTCGGCTTTTTCGGCGGCGTCTTCCGCTGCACGCAAGGCCTGCAGGCCAAATACGGCAAGAGCCGCTGCTTCGATACGCCGATCAGCGAATCCGGCATTGTCGGCTCGGCCATCGGCATGGCGGCCTATGGCTTGAAGCCGTGCGTGGAGATTCAGTTTGCCGACTACATGTATCCGGCCTACGACCAGCTGACCCAGGAAGCGGCGCGGCTGCGCTACCGCTCCAACGGCGATTTCACCTGTCCGATCGTGGTGCGCATGCCGACCGGCGGCGGTATTTTCGGCGGCCAGACGCACAGCCAGAGCCCGGAAGCGCTGTTCACCCATGTGTCCGGCCTGAAGACGGTGGTGCCGTCCAACCCGCATGACGCCAAGGGGCTTTTGATCGCGGCGATCGAGGATCCGGATCCGGTGATCTTCCTGGAGCCGAAGCGGCTCTACAACGGTCCGTTCGACGGCCATCACGACCGGCCGGTGACGCCATGGTCGAAGCACGAGCTCGGCGAGGTCGCCGACGGCCACTACACCGTGCCGCTCGGCAAGGCGGCGATCCGGCGGGCGGGCTCTGCCATCACCGTGCTGGCCTACGGCACCATGGTCTATGTCGCGCAGGCCGCGGTCGAGGAAACCGGCATCGATGCCGAGATCATCGACCTCAGGACGCTGCTGCCGCTCGACCTCGACACCATCGTGGCTTCAGTGAAAAAAACCGGACGCTGCGTCATCGTCCACGAGGCGACACTGACCTCCGGCTTCGGCGCCGAGCTGTCGGCCCTGGTGCAGGAAAACTGCTTCTATCATCTGGAGGCGCCGGTGGCGCGGGTCGCCGGCTGGGACACGCCCTATCCGCATGCGCAGGAATGGGACTATTTCCCCGGTCCCGCCCGGGTCGGCCGCGCTCTCATCGAAACCATGGAGGCCTGACATGGGCGAGCACATCATCAAGCTGCCCGATGTCGGCGAGGGTGTCGCCGAGGCCGAGCTCGTCGAATGGCATGTCAAGGTCGGCGACATCGTGCGCGAGGACAGCGTGCTTGCCGCCGTCATGACCGACAAGGCGACGGTCGAAATCCCGTCCCCCGTCGATGGCGAAATCCTGTGGCTGGGCGCCGAGATCGGCGACACGGTGGCGATCGGCTCGCCGATCGTGCGGCTGAAGGTGGCGGGCGAGGGCAATGCGGAGGGTGCGGGGCCGCAAGAAGCTGAAGCGGGCGCCAAGAGCACCCCCACCCCTAACCCCTCCCCACAAGGGGGAGGGGGACGCGTTTCAACCACGAAGGCCGACGCCAAGTCGGCCACATCCAAGAATGCGCCAAGAACCACGGGCGCCAGGGAATCAGATACCGGTATACGGGCGGTAGAGACCGAGTCCCCCTCCCCCTTGTGGGGAGGGGCTAGGGGTGGGGGTACTGCGCCGACATCCGCAGTTGTCGGGCCTGTCGGCGCCCCCCGTCCCGAAGGCGAAAAGCCGCTGGCCTCGCCGGCTGTTCGCCTGCGGGCGAAGGAGGCCGGCGTCGATCTGAGGCAAGTTGCGGGAAGCGGCCCGGCCGGCCGCATCGGTCATGAGGACATCGAGGCTTTCCTGGCACGCGGACCGCGGGTTGCCAGGGCACCGGGCCTCGCTCGCAACGATGCCGTCGAGGACATCAAGGTGGTGGGCTTGAGGCGCAAGATCGCCGAGAAGATGACGCTGTCCAAGTCGCGCATCCCTCACATCACCTATGTCGAGGAGATCGACGTCACCGCGCTGGAAGATTTGCGCGCCGCGCTCAACAAGGAGAAGCGCCCGGGCGTGGAGAGGCCGAAGCTGACGCTGCTGCCGTTCCTGATGCGGGCGATGGTCAAGGCGATATCGGACCAGCCCAATCTCAATTCGCTGTTCGACGACGAGGCCGGCGTCATCCACCAGCATGGCGGCATCCATATCGGCATCGCGGCCCAGACGCCGTCGGGGCTTGTGGTGCCGGTGGTCAAGCACGCCGAGGCGCGCGACATCTGGGAATGCGGCACCGAGGTCGTCAGGCTGGCCGAGGCGGCCAAGTCCGGCACGGCGACGCGCGATGAGCTGTCCGGCTCGACCATCACCATCACCTCGCTCGGCGCCATGGGCGGCGTGGCGACGACACCGGTCATCAACCATCCGGAAGTGGCGATCATCGGCGTCAACAAGATGATGGTGCGGCCGGTGTGGGACGGCACCCAATTCATCCCGCGCAAGATGATGAACCTGTCGTCCAGCTTCGACCATCGCGTCATCGACGGCTGGGACGCGGCGGTGTTCATCCAGCGCATCAAGACGCTGCTGGAGACGCCGGCGCTGATTTTCGTGGATTGAGGGGGATGTAGTGCGTTCTCAGCGTGTTTCTCGGTCGCTTCACATTCAGTGCCGCGCCGCCCCTCATTGCCCTGCCGGGCATTTCTCCCCGTATAGTGACGGGGAGAAAGACGCCGTCATCGGCGGTTTCGCCAATCGCCAACGTTGCAGGGACGGCGCCAGCGTCACGATCAGCCCCCTTCTCCCCGTCACTATACGGGGAGAAGGTGCCGGCAGGCGGATGAGGGGCGGCGCGAGGCCGGGCAGGAGGGTGTCACTTGCAGTTCTGACTAAAAGGACGCCGACCCCATGAAAGAAATCTCCTGCAAGCTGCTCGTCATCGGCGCCGGCCCCGGCGGGTATATCTGCGCCATCCGTGCCGGGCAGCTCGGCGTCGATACGGTGATCGTGGAAGCCGGCAAACCGGGCGGCACCTGCCTCAATGTCGGCTGCATCCCGTCCAAGGCGCTGATCCATGCGGCGGAAGAGTTCGAGAAGGTCTCGCATATGGCCGGCGGCAAGAGCCCGCTCGGCATCTCGGTCATAACGCCGAGGCTCGATCTTGCCAAAACAGTCGCCTGGAAGGACGGCATCGTCAGCCGGCTCAACAGCGGCGTCGCCGGACTGCTCAAGAAGGCCGGCGTGAAGACCGTGCATGGCTGGGCGACCTTTCGTGACGGCAAGACCGTCGCGGTCGAGACCGAGACGGGTAGCCAAGTGATCCGCGCCGAGGCGATCGTCATCGCCACCGGCTCGGCGCCGGTCGAACTGCCGTTCCTGCCCTTCGGCGGGCCGGTGATTTCGTCCACCGAGGCGCTGGCGCTAAGCGAGGTTCCAAAAAAGCTCGCGGTGGTCGGTGGCGGCTATATCGGGCTGGAACTCGGCATTGCCTTCGCCAAAATGGGCGCCGAGGTGACCGTGGTCGAGGCCTTGCCGCGCGTGCTGGCGCTGTATGATGCAGAGCTTACCCGACCGGTGGTCAAGCGGCTCAACGCGCTCGGCGTCGAGGTGATGACCGGTGCCAAGGCCAAGGGGACCAAGGGCGACGCGCTGCTGGTCGAGACGTCGGACGGCAAGAGCTCCAGGGTCGCCGCCGACAAGATCCTGGTGACGGTCGGCCGCAAGCCGGTGACCGAAGGCTGGGGGCTTGACCAGATAGACCTCGACATGGCGGGCAAATTCATCCGCATCGACGACCAGTGCCGCACCTCGATGCGCGGCATTTTTGCCATCGGCGACGTCACCGGCGAGCCGATGCTGGCGCACCGGGCGATGGCGCAGGGCGAAATGGTCGCCGAGATCATCGCCGGCCACAAACGCAGCTGGGACAAGCGCTCCATTCCCGCCGTCTGCTTCACCGATCCCGAGCTGGTGACGGCAGGCCTGTCGCCGGAAGAGGCCAAGGCGCTCGGCGGAGAGATCAAGATCGGCATGTTCCCATTCGCCGCCAACGGCCGCGCCATGACGAAGCTCGGCGAGGACGGTTTCGTCCGCGTCGTCGCCCGCGCCGACAATCACCTGGTGCTTGGCATCCAGGCGGTCGGGCAGGGTGTGTCGGAACTGGCGGCGGCATTCGGGCTGGCGCTCGAAATGGGCGCAAGGCTGGAGGACATCGCCGGCACCATCCATGCCCATCCGACCCAGGGCGAAGGCTTCCAGGAAGCAGCGCTGAAGACGCTGGGGCACGCGCTGCATATTTGAGACGGTGTGATCTCCCCCCTTGAGGGGGAGATGGCCGGCAGGCCAGAGGGGGTCGGTTCGACTGGATGCGACCCTCCTTGCGACAGATGGAGGTTGGCGCTTTACGCGAGGCGACCCCCTCTGTCGCCTTCGGCGACATCTCCCCCTCAAGGGGGGAGATTAGGCGCTCAGCTCGCTAGCCCCGCCAGCCGGTTCACCATCTCATGTCGTGTATGATGTTTTCCGAGATTCCACCTTTCGGGTCCATGCTCTAATGTCGCTCCATGAGCACCGACCTGAAGAAATACGTGGCGATTCGCTACAACACCGCCACCGGCTTCATGCCGAGCCAATGGACTGGAAAAGGGCGAGCCAATCTCGACCCTGTGTGGCTGGTCGAGCGGTTGGCGTTGTTCGACACCTATTGCGCGCCCTCGCTCGAGGGCCAGTCGCTGAAGGGCTTCACGGTCCTGGTCGGGTTCGATTCCGAGATACACGAGAATTACATTCGATCCGTTTGCGAGTGTGTGATCGGGATCGACGTCAGGCCGGTCCTAGTCGAGGCCGGCCAGAACCACAATATTGCCTTCAATGCGTTTGTCCAAAGCGACACGGATGCCGAATTTGTTTCGCTGACGCGGCTCGACAGCGATGACGCGCTGGCGCCGACTTTCATGGAGCGGGTCGACTTTTACGCGCGCCGGGAAATCGCCAAAGGCGAAGTTAACCAGCAGCCCCTGTATATCTCCTTTCCCCACGGCCAGAATTTCGATGCGGCGACCAACGGCTACACGCACCATGAATATCCGACGTCGGCCTTCGGCACGCTGGTCGAAAAGAGATCGCCGGCCATGAACGGGGTCTATTGCGACGAGCACACAAAGATGGCGATGCGTTTCAACACCGTCGGGACGGCCGTTAAGGAGGCTCAATGGTGCATCGTCATCCATGACAACAATGCGGCCAATGTCTTGCGCGGCAAGCCGGTCGCGGAGCCGGCCTTCACGGTGGGCCGGCCCGGTGCCGAAACAAAGGCGCGCGCGCCTGCCCGAAAAGCGCCCGCGCAAAAGCAGATGCCGCAGACCTCGGCCAAGGCCTCGCGCAATGCCGGCAATTTCATCCGGTTTTTGCTGGGGCGGCCGATGGTCTTGCGGAAGTAACTCGACGGCTAATCTCCCCCTTGAGGGGGAGATGTCGCCAAAGGCGACAGAGGGGGTCGCCTCGCGTGAATCGCCAACCTCCATCTGTCGCAGAAGGTCGCATCCGGTCGAACTGACCCCCCTCTGGCCTGCCGGCCATTTTCCCCCTCAAAAGGGGGGAGGCGCTCAGCCGCTTCAGCTCGCGAGCCGGCTAACCATCTCGTGTTGCGCATAGGCGCGGCCGAAGCGGTTGGCGAGGAAGGCGTCGAGGGCGATGTCTTCCTGCTTGATGAAGCCGGTCGCCGGCAGGCTGCCGTCGGCCAGCATGTCGAGCACGGCACAGATGCCGGAAGCGGTGGTGATCTGGATGGCGCTGCGCACCGTATCACCAATGCGCTTCGAGTAGATCTTGTTGGCGTAGGTCTCCTGCAGCAGGCGGCCGTTCTTGCGGCCCGAGACGGTGACGAAGACGATGACCACGTCCTGCAGCGTCGCCGGCAGGGCGCTTTCAAAGATGTCCTTCAGCACATCGCGGCGGTGGCGCAGGCCAAGGTCGTTGAGCAGTGCCTTCATGATCGCGGCGTGGCCGGGGTAGCGGATGGTGCGGTAGTTCAGCGTGCGCACCTTGCCCTTCAGCGTCTCGGCCAGCGTGCCGAGGCCGCCGGAGGTGTTGAAGGCCTCGTAGGTGACGCCATCGAGCGAGAATTCCTCGCGCTCCTCCAGCGGCGGCACTTCGACCAGCTCGCCCTCGACGATCGCTTCGCAGGGCTCGCAATATTCGTTGATGACGCCGTCGGTGCTCCAGGTCAGATTGTAGTTCAGCGCGTTGGACGGGTATTGCGGCAGCGCGCCGACGCGCATGCGCACGCTTTCCAGCGTGTCGAAGCGGCTGGCGAGGTCGTTGGCGACGATCGAGATGAAGCCCGGCGCCAGGCCGCATTGCGGGATGAAGGCGCTCTTGCCCGAGCGCGCCAGTTCCTTGACCCGGCGGGTCGAGACGACGTCCTCGGTGAGATCGAGATAGTGCACGCCGGCACTTGCCGCCGCCTCGGCGATGCGCGTGGTCAGGTGGAAGGGGGCGGCACTCAGCACCGCGAACTTGCCGGCGAGGGCCGCTTCCAGCGTGCCGGCGGCTTCGATGTCGAGCTCCAGCGTCGCAACCGTGGCCGGCATTTCGGCGGCAGTTAGCTGCGCCGCCGAGCGGTCGACGAGCGTGACCTGATAATCCCCGGTGGCGGCAAGCATCTCGGCAATGGTCGAGCCTATCTTGCCGGCGCCGACGACAACAATTTTCTTCATGACCGATCCCTCGCATCTTTTGTTTAATGCATCTCGTTGTCCCAAAACCGCTGCACACTTTTGGGCGACATGCATGAGTTTTGCAGCTTGCCCGTCGAAAAGAAGCGTGGAATTGTTAGAAACGAAACTCTGATTACGCAATCCGCCGACGGAAATCGTTGAAATGCTCAGTGACGCCGAACAGGCCCTGCTTTCGCTGCTGCGTGAGAACGCGCGCGCCTCGACCGCCGAACTGGCGCGGCGGCTCGGCGTGTCACGGACGACCGTGCAGAGCCGGCTGGAGCGGCTGGAGCAACGCGGCATCATCATAGGCTATGGCGTGCGGCTGGCGCCGGACTATGAGCAGGGGCTGGTACGGGCGCATGTGCTGCTCACCGTGACACCCAAACTCGCCGACAAGGTGGTGCGCGGCCTGCGCGCGCTGGCACCAGTCAGGACCCTGCATTCGGTCAGCGGCAATTTCGACATGATCGTCATCGTCGACGCGCCGTCGATCCGCGATCTCGATCTGCTGCTCGACCAGATCGGCGCCATGGACGGGGTCGAGCGGACCCTGTCTTCGATCATCCTGTCGACGCGCATCGACCGCTGAGTGGCTGCCGATCTCCCCCCTTGCGGGGGAGATGGCTGGCAGGCCAGAGGGGGTGTGAAGGATCGCCAGCCTCGGCCAGTTTGCTCCCGTCCCTGTGGCCGCTGTAGATCGACAGGTCGGCGGGACAGCACCCCCCTCTGCCTTGCCAGGCATCTCCCCCGCAAGGGGGGAGATCGGCTCCTAACGCGCTCGCCCCGGCGCGTCACCGACAGTCTGATGGACGTGCCCGGTGGACAATGGCGCAGCGCGTTCTCGACCAGATTGGCGAACATTTGCGTCAACAATTCGCGGCCACCACCGGCGCGGGCTTGTTCCTAGGATGTCGCGGGTTCGCCGAGCGGATACGGCATGTAGCCGACAAAGCCAGCGATCTTCCATCTGCCGGCGACCTTGGTGCAGAAATACAGCGTCTGCCATTTCAGCCTGTCGACGCTGCCGTCCGCCTTGGCGACCGAGCCGTCGAACTTCTTGTGCAGCACGGCGCGGTCGCCGTCGACATCGATGTCGCGCATGTTGGTGACGCGAAACAGCGCCTCGCGCAGCGGCTCGGCGAATTTGGTCGCGGCGGTCTCCTTGGCCTGGCGCAGCCACTCGTCGCGATAGATTTCCAGCCTCGGAAACTGCAGCCGCCATGAATCGGCGTTGCTGAGGAAATGCGCGTGCATGCCGAAGAAGCTATCAGCGACGAAATCACCCTCGACCAGGGGCCAGTCCTGGCCGATGAAGGCGTCGATGTCGCGCCGAACCAGCATTTCCCAGAGCGCGTGGCGGTCGGCATCGCCTGATGGAAACGGGTTCTTGTCGTAAGTCATTCCTGCTGTCTCCGGTCCGGCAAATGCGTCTGGGCGTTGCGGCCGCAAGGCGGGCCGCCAGCGCGCACGATGCAAGCGCTTCTGTAATAAAGCAACATGGATTTGGAAGAATGTTGCTTTCCAACAAGGCCTCTATGAGGATCGCCCCGATCGGGGTAAATGTCGATCGAAGCGGGCGCCGCCACGGCACCCCGCCCTGCCATCAGAGGAGGCCCTCCCTTGCCCAAGCAATGTTTTGGAACGTCGCATGTACCGTTGTCGCCGGCCGTGCGGGCCGGTGATCTCGTCTATGTCTCGGGCCAGGTTCCCGTCGGCAGCGACGGCATCGTGGTCAAGGGCGGCATAACGGAACAGACCGAGCAGGTGCTCGCCAATGTGAGGGCCGCGCTGGCGCTCGCGGGCTGCACCCTGGACGATGTGGTCAAGACCACGGTCTGGCTGGAAGACGCGCGCGATTTCGGCGCCTTCAACGCCGTCTATGCGAGGCACTTTCCGAAGAACCCGCCGGCCCGCAGCACGGTCGAATCGCGGCTGATGATCGATATCAAGATCGAGGTCGAGGCGGTCGCGTACCGACCTCTCTGAGAAGCAAAACAACGAACCGGAGGTGACTCAATGCAATTCGACCTCCTGCTGAAGGGTGGACGGCTTATCGATCCGGCGGCCGGCATCGACGCGCCGCGCGATGTCGCCATTGCCAATGGCCGGGTCGCCGCGATCGACGCCGATATCCCGGCCGAGCGCGCCGCGCAGGTCGTCGATGCCGCAGGCTGCATCGTCACATCGGGCCTCGTCGACCTGCACAGCCACGTCTATTGGGGCGGCACCTCGCTCGGCGTCGATGCCGACCGGCTGGCCGCCAAGAGCGGCACCACCACCTTCATCGATGCGGGCAGTGCGGGAGCAGGCAATTTCCTCGGCTTTCGCCAGCACGTCATGGAGCGCTCGAAGGTCCGCATCCTGGCCTATGTCAACATTTCCTTCGCCGGCATTTTCGGCTTCTCGCAGACGGTATCGGTCGGCGAGTGCAGCGATCTCAGGCTCTGCGAACCGCGCGAGGTTGTGGCGGCGGTGCGCGAGCACCGCGACGTCGTGGTCGGCGTAAAAGTTCGCTCCGGCAAGCACGCCGGCGGCACCAGCGGCATCGCTCCGGTCGACCTGGCGCTGGAGGCCGCCGACCAGGCCGGCCTGCCGCTGATGGCGCATATCGATGAGCCGCCGCCCGGGCGCTCGGAAGTGCTGCCTCGCCTGCGCAAGGGCGATGTCCTCACCCATTGCTTCCGGCCGTTTCCCAATGCGCCGGTGTTCGCCTCCGGCGCGGTGCGGCCGGACATGCGGCTGGCGCGCGAGCGCGGCGTCATCTTCGATATCGGCCACGGCATGGGTTCCTTCGATTTCGCCGTTGCCCGGGCCATGCTCGAGGAAGGGCTGGCGCCCGACGTGATCAGCAGCGACGTTCATCTCTACTGCGTCGACGGGCCGGCCTTCGATATCCTGGTCTGCATGTCGAAGCTGCTGGCGCTCGGCATGCCGCTGGTCGAGGTCTTGCGCGCCGCGACACAGGCGCCGGCACGGGCGATCGCAAGGCCCGATCTGGGCACGCTGGCGGTCGGCACCGTCGGCGACGTCGCCGTGCTGCGGCAGCGGCCGGGCCGCTTCACCTTCGTCGACGCGGTCGGTGCGTCTTTGGTCGCCGATCAGCGGCTGGTCTGCGAGGGCATCGCCATCGGCGGCACCTGGTGGCCGAACGAGACGGTCAACGATGTCAGCGAGACCGAGCGTTTCGGGGCGCATGCGTCGCATACGCATGTCGAGGTGGCGGCAAGGCATTTCGGGCATCGGCATGAGTGATTGGCCAATCTCCCCCCTCGTGGGGGAGATGCCCGGCAGGGCAGAGGGGGGCGTGAAGGAACGCAACCTTCTTCATCCTGCAACGGAACCAAGAACCTTCCCGAAGATGCGGCTGCCGTCGGTTGATAAGCCGCGGGACAGCGCCCCCCTCTGGCCTACCGGCCATCTCCCCCACAAGGGGGGAGATCGAACTTCACCGACCGGCGTTGCTCACCGGCCCATAAACCGGCGTTTCTACTCCCTCCATCCGTGCCTTGATCTGCAGCGCCACATATTTCGAATAGAAGCGCGACAGCGCGAGGTTGCCGCCGTGGAACCACAGCGCTTCCTGCGCGGTCGGTTTCCACATGTTGCGCAGCTCGCCTTGCCATGGGCCGGGGTCGCCCTTCACGCCCGAACCGAGGCCCCAGCAGGGGCCGACCTTGTCGGCGACCTCGCGAGAGACGATCGCCGCCACCGTCTCGTTCATCGACTGATAGCCGGTGCAGGCGATGATTGCGTCCGCGGCGAGTTCGGAGCCGTCCTCGAACAGGATGCCGCTCGGCGTCAGCGACTTGATGGCGACGCCGCTGCGGACGCCGATCTCGCCGTCGATGATCAGGTCGGAGGCGCCGACATCGATGTAGTAGCCGGAGCCGGTGCGGTAGGCCTTCATCAAAAGGCCGGTTTCGTCGTCGCCGAAATCGATGGCGAAGCCAGCGGCGCGCAGGCGGTCGTAGAAGGCCGCGTCGCGCGCCTTGATCACCTCGTAGAGCGCTCGCTGGCCCTTGGGCACCAGCGCGAACGGCGTCGAGGCGACGATCATGTCGGCCTTCTCGGTGGTGATGCCGCGTGCCAGTGCGGTCTCCGAAAAGATCTCGAAGCCGACTTCCATCAGCGTGTCCGACTTGACCACGGTGGTCGGCGAACGCTGGATCATGGTCACCTCGGCGCCGCTTTCCCAGAGGTCGACGCAGACATCGTGCCCCGAGCTTGCCGCGCCGATGACCGCGACGCGTCTGCCGCGGAATTTCTCGCCGCTGGCATACTGGCTGGAGTGCAGCAACTCGCCCTTGAACTGGTCGGCGCCCGGCAGATCGATCCGCCGTGGCGGGCCATAGGCGCCGGTGGCGAAGACGATGTGCTTCGGCTTCAGCGTGGTGTGCCGGCCGACGCGGTCGACCACCACGGTCCAGACTTTCTCGGCCTCGTCATAGGAGGCGCTGAGGCACTTGGTGGCGACCCAGTAATTGAGCTCCATGACGCGCGTGTACATTTCCAGCCAGTCGCCCATCTTGTCCTTGGGCGTGAACACCGGCCAGTTTTCGGGGAAGGGAATGTAGGGCAGATGGTCGTACCAGACCGGGTCGTGCAGGACGAGCGTGCGGTAGCGGTTGCGCCAGGAATCGCCGGGCCGGGCATTTTTCTCGATGACGATGGTGGGCACGCCGAGCTGGCGCAGCCGCGCGCCCAGCATGATGCCGCCCTGGCCGCCGCCGATGACCAGGCAATAGGGCTGTTCATCAGTGCCAAGCTCGCGCGTCTCGCGCGCCCGCGCTTCCGACCAGGTCTCGCGCCTGGGATCGGCCTTGTGGCGCACGCCCAGCGGCCGTTCCGCCCCCTTGCGCTCCTCGAACCCTTTCAGGTCGGTCATCGCCGTGAACAGCGTCCGGCAGCGTCCGTCGCGCAGCCGCATGACGCCCTCTCCCGAAGCGTCAGCGGTTTCGAAGCTGAACCAGGCCTCGACGGTGCTCTCGTCCGAGGTCGCCTCGCCGGTCAGCTGCCACGCCGTCGGCCTGGTCGTCGCCAGCGTTGACTTGAGCATGGCGGCGATCGCCTCGCGGCCTTCCATGGTGGTGATGTTCCAGGTGAAGGTCAGGAGATCGCGCCAGTAGCAGTCATCGACAAACAGGTCGGTCGCCGCCGACGCGTCGCCAGCTTCGAGCGCCTTGGCAAAGGACCCGAGCCATGCGGCGGCCTGTTTCGATGGTGCTATTTCGAGCATTTCTTTCCTCTTGCTGCGTGCGTCTAATCGTGTTGGAACGGTAACTGTCGGACCCGGCGCTGCCCCTCATCCGTCTTGGCGCTGCGCGCCAATCCACCTTCTCCCCGTGAACGGACGTGAACGGGGAGAAGGAAAGAACTAATCCCCGAGCGGTTCCATTTCCTTGCCGGTGCGGTGGATCTGGGCGTTGTACTTGATGCGGCGGACGGTCTCGCGGGCCGAGCCGTCGAGCTTGTAGGCCGAAGCCACCGCCAAAAGGTCGATCGCGGCCAGGAAGGCGAAGCGCGACGCCGTCGGCTTCAGCGTGTCGGGATATTCTGATACCGCCACCGTCAGCCTGACGTCGCAGGCGCGCGCGAGCTCGGTGTCGGGCGCGGTCACGGCGATCGCATTGGCGCGGTAGTGCTTGGCGAGCTCGACGGCCTCGATTACCTCGCGGGTGCGTCCCGTCGCCGAAATGGCGATCACCAGGTCGCCAGGCTTGAGCGTCGAGGCGGTCATGCGCATCAGATAGGGATCACACTGGGCGCTGATCGATATACCATAGCGGAACAGCCGGTACTGGGTTTCCTGCGCCAGCGCCGAGGAGCTGCCGCCGAGGCCGAAGACCGTGACCTGGCGCGCCTTGGCGATCAGCTCGGCCGCCTTCTGCAGCTGCGCCGGATCGAGCTGCCGCTCGGCCTCCTGGAGCGCCCGGCGCGCCTCGCCGAACACGGCGTTCCAGAACGGCATGCCATTGTCGTTGCTGACGGAAGGTGACTTGGCCAGATAGAGCGCACCGACGACGAGGCTCTGCGCCAGCTTCAGCTTGAAGTCGCGCACGCCCTCGCAGCCTATGGCGCGGCAGAACCGGGTCACCGTCGGTTCGCTGACCCCGGCGCGCTGGGCAAGGGCGGCGTTTGAGGCGTCGACGGCGTATTTGACATCATCGAGCACGACATCGGCGACACGGCGTTCGGCCGGCCGCAATTCCCCGTAGAAATCCTTGACCAGCGAGATGATGTCGGGGATGCGGCGTACAGGCTCGCGCCCCGCCATATCGTGGCCTGAATCAGGCTCGTCCTGGCTGCCAGCTTCGGTCATGAGGTTCCGGTCTTTCCCTGAGTTGCGAGGCTGATGTCTTAGCATGTTCGCACGCTGTGGCTCCACGTGGGCCATTCTGGATGATGACCACGACGCGATATGACACCCAGAAGCAGGCCGACCGCAAAGCGTTCCAAAGGCCCTCGCTATCCAATCCTCTCCAGCCGCCTCGGCAGTCGGTTCATGGCAATGGGCCCGCCCGGCGTGATCAGGAACTGGTCCTCGAGATTGAAGCTGGCGAGGCCGTCGATGTATAGCGGGATCTCGAAAGCCAGCACCATGCCGGCTTCGATCACGACATCGCTGTCGGCCGCGATGAACGGCCATTGTTCGGAAAACACCGACTGGCCGACGCCATGGCCGAAATGGCCGCGGCGGTAGGAGCGCAGCCCCTGCCGCGCCAGACTGCCGGTGGCCACCTGATGCACATGGGCGAGGGTGTTGCCGGGAACAAGGGATGCCAGTCCGTCCTCGAAGGCCTGTTCGGCGATGGCATGCAGCTCGGCCTGCTCGGCGGATGGCGGCCCGAAGGTGAAGTTGCGCGACATATCGGAGGCGTAGCCGCCGACCGTGCAGACCATGTCGCACTTCAGCGGATCGCCGGGCATGGCTTTCGCATCGGCGCCTTTGGCCCTGGCGCCCAGCGTCACATATTCTGCCATGGCGACCGGATGGGACAGGCCGGATGCCGCCGTGGCGACGCCTTGCCGGTAGAGGGCAATGAGATCGGCCTGGCGCATGCCTGCCATGGCATCCACCTGCAGCCGGTCCAGGCCGGCTTCCGATAGGATGATGCCTTGCTGGAGAAAGTCGATCTCGCGTTGCGACTTGATGGCCCGCAACCGATCGAGGACGGCCGAGCCATCGACCATGATGCAGGCCGGCAGCAATGCCTGCATGGCCGAGAAATCGGCGGCGGCGACAAAATCGAGATCGACGCCGATCGTTGCGCGCTCGAGACCGAAGCCGGCAAGGATCTGCTTCAGTTCGCCGACGGAATTGGTCAGGTCGAATGTTGCCGGTCGTGAAAAACCAGGCGCCCGGCCGGACCCTCCAAGACCGGCCTCTATGCGTTGCGCCAGCCCTTGCCCTGACGTCGATGCGTCAAGCGTGGCCGATTCGATCCAGATCGGGTGGCTGCGGATGACAGCGTCCGGCAGGACCCGTTGCAGCTGCGCGGCATTGAAATCCGCCACCACCACGCCGATCGGCAGGTCGTGGCCAGCGGGAATGACGACGAAGCCGGCGCCGGCGCGCCGGAACAGCCCCGCCGGGCCGATCGAGGCACCGGTCGCATAGTGGAAGGCCTCGGGCGCGCACAGCACCAGCGCCTCGATGCCGGCGCGGTCCATCAGTTGCGCCGCGCGCTCGCGGTCGACAAAGCCTGTCATCAATCTTCTCCGGACGTCCAAAGTGGTAACGGAGCATTCCGGGTATGGACAATCAAGCGAGTTCCTCGCTTGTATTGATGCGCCGCATGCCTTGAAGACTGGCGAAGACGCTCTTCACTTCGTCATGTATGGACGGCCCCTCTCAGGGCAAGAGGCAACTGGCAGATACGGCGCAAGTCTGGAGCGGTCATGTATTCGGCCTTTGATGCGGTCGATTCTGTTGACCGCTGGTGTCCGCCGCTGACGCTCGAAGGCGGCGAGGTGCTCAACCTCACCGATTTCCAGGTGATCGACGAGCCGGCCTTCAACAAGCTCAGACGAGGCTCGACCTGCGCAAATCAGGCGCGCTCGGCCTGCTCTACTGCCACCTCGCCTCGACCAACAGCTGGACCTCGCTGGTGCATCAGGCATCGCTGCGGGCGGCGGGGCGGCCGGCGGGCCGATTTCTCGCTGGCCCGCATGAGGTGAAGGACTTGAGGAGGCAGCTGCGGAAGCCGATCAAGCAGACACTCGACCGCAAAACATCAAGAACCCGGCAAGATTTTGCCGGCGTGAGGGCAGAGCCGTTGATGCCGATGTGAATTGCAGTCAGTCATAGAGTATTTTTTTGGCAGTGACCAGCTTAGGATACAGTGATAGTTCCATCGTCAGGGCCACTTGCGATCGTTTCACCTGAGGATTTTTTCTTGATCTGAACATAATATTCTCCAGGCGAAGCGCCATGTTCTGCTTTAACCATAAAGTTGATTTCTGTTGAATTCTCGACGGTTATATCGTCATTGTATAGATATTCGGTGCCTTCTAAAGTGGCGGCGTAAATAAATTTAATTACCAAGTCTTCTGCCTCTTTAAACCAACTTGGGGCCACCGTCACACCGACCGTAACCGGATCTTTGCCTCTTACGGCATTCCCTTCAGGTATAGCGACATGCACTATCTCTACGTTTGCCATGGTCCATCTCCTTCGGCATTTCTCAATTAACGATCGGAAACGCTAGTCCAAATCGCCGCGCCCGCCGCGATTCATGGCGCCACCGGACCGCCCCATCGCACCGCCAGACCTGCCCATGGCGCCGCCGGACCGCCCCATCGCACCGCCGGATCGGCCCATTGCTCCACCCGATCGACCAAACGAACGCGGGTCCAGCTCGGCACTCAACAGGACATCCTCGAGCGTTCCGGTGTCGAGTTCCAGCCGCATTGTCAGGTCACTCTTGTCGTAGACCCAGACCAGCATTCCGCGCGCGAACGAGCCTACCTGTGATGACAGTCCGGTATAGGCAGGGTCGCTTGGACCGCGGCTCATGACCTTGAGATCGGTGTCCGCCGGGGCCGGATAATCAACGGCAGTGCCAGGCCCATGGACAAGAAGTATTGTCGGTCGGGCGAGTTCGTAGAACTGCGCCTCGAAGGTGAACGCATAGATCCTTGCCAGCAGGCTACCGGAGGCGTCGATCTGGTTCTGCAGGAATCTGTTGTTGCCAGGCCTTGGGGGCCGTCCCCCGTCGATCCTCTTCTTGAGTTTCAAATCTTCAAGAACCCTACCGAACAAATGTATGGCCGAGGTATTTAAAATGGTTTCAGGTATCATGGATCACCCCATCTTTTGCATGTCGATCAAAGCTCGGCGCCCCTTCTGGACATCCAATATTTCTCGAAATAGCTCATGTCCGGCAGACGCGCCTGGTCTCGTGGAAGGGCGATTCGACCCTCATGGAAATGGCTCTTTCGGGTTGGCTTCGTCAGGCGGGGCCCGGCACGGTAGCGAAAAACCCCTCTTCGGTCGAAATCCCGGAAGATGATCCTTGATAGTTCTCCTCCGGTCACACTGTCATCGACCGCGAGCATCGTTCTCGCCACGTCACCATAGTCCAGAAAATCCGGGGCGAGAGCCCACAGCGTCTCGGCGAGATAGGTACCCACGATATCCCGCGCGTCGAGCAGCGCGTCGACGAAACCTTCCGGATTGCGAGCGAAATCGCGGTCAAAGACTTCCTGGACCGGCAGCTCGGCTGCTGGGTCGATCTCGGCGAGGTCGGCAAGATTTTCGACCTCCGGCGAGATCAGTCCTCGAGCCACCAGGCTCTCGTGAAAGACATCGACCAGAATGTCGAAGACGGCGCCCGTGAGAGGTTGCGACAGTGCATGCTCGTCGGTCCAGCCGTCCGCGAAATCGGCCATCGTCAGTTTGTTGCTGGCCTCGCGTATCTGGCGGTGCGGCGAAAATTCCGAGAAGCGAGAGAGTTGGTTGGCGATGTAGAGATTCCCGCGCGTCACCGTCAGAACATTTTCGATCACGGAGGGAAAATGCATGGCCGCGATCAACGAAACGCAGTCGGAAAAGGCCTCCTGAAAGCCCAGATATTCGGGGAGCTCGGCTCCCGGGTCCGGAATGCCGAGGACGCCGTAGACCAACGCATGGCCAACCTCGTGCGCGATAATATCGAAGTCGAGGCTGAAGGGGAGCGCGCGTCCGTCTTTCACGAATTGGCCGCCGAGCTCGAGGAAGCCATAGCCGTATTGGGCGTTATCCCAACCCGGCAGGATCGAGATTTCCAGACGGTCGTAGTGATCGCGGAAGTGCCAGATGAGCGGTTGGCCGATGTAACGCTCCCAAACGTCGAGCGTGAAGCGCACGCAACCGAACGCGTGCGCTGCTTCGAAGCCGGGCGTCGAGGGCTGATAGTGATCGAAATTGCCTTCCTCGTCGGGAACGGCCGGATCGAGGATCGCTCGCGTCCAGGGCGGCAGGGAGATGAAGGGCGTGCCCAACGGGCCGTGGTCGACGCCATAGGGCCGCGTCTTGTCGACCGGCTCGACGACATACATACGATCGTCGGACGGGCCAGGTCCGACGCTGCCTCGCGGGGAAGAAACCGTAATGATTTCAGGGCTTGACGTAGGGTCTTCGAACGGAGGCTGAACGAACAGCCTGAACCGGGTACCCATTCCCCACCTCTCGGTTACATTAGTAACGTAACATAATGCCTGTGGGATGGCGAGAGCGTTGGTTTGTCAGGTAATCTTCCTGAAGCCGGTTCTTGATTATCGGCAATAAAATCGCCTCAAGTACAATGCGTATCGCTACCGCAGGAGCTGGAGCAACTTCTGGTAGCGAGGATGACTGCGAACAGAGGCGAAATCGGAATCGTTCTTGAACCAGAGTCTCATCTCGGCGCCAGCCTGCGGCAACCACGCTTCCAAAAGGTCGATCGAGCGTTCGAACTCCCCCAGCAACGCATAGGTACAAGCGGCGTTATATTGGACGTTGATATCGCTAGGGTCGATCGCCAGAGACCGGTCAAGCCACTTCGCCGCCCTATCGCGTTCCCCAAGGAAGGCCAGCACGATAGCCCCCAGGCAGGCACAATTGGCGTTCTCCGGATGCAGACGGAGTTCCTCTTCAGCTCTCTCCAATGCGATCCGCGCATAAAGCTCGGCGTCGTTCTGCTGGCCGAGAGTGCGGAAGACGTTCACCAGCATGACCGGTGCGCCGTAGTCGGTCGGTTTGATCTCCATCGCGCGCATGAAGTACGTCGCGGCGAGCTCGAACTGGCCGCCGGTTACGCAGAACTCGGCATAGTAGCGGTTGGCCTCGTGGCAATTGGGGTCGAGCGCGAGAGCCTGTTCGAACGCCGCCGCGGCCTCGGAACGGCGGTCGGCGAGGGACAGGGCGAAGCCCCTGGCTGAATGCGCCTCGGCCAAATTCGGGTCCAGCGCCAGGGCCTTGTCGGCGGTCGCGAGAATGTCGTCCACCTGGATCGGCGAGCCGTAGCTCGACTGAAGGCGTACGTCGCAGACCGCCAAGCCCGCATATGCGCGGGCATATCCCGGATCAAGCTCGATGGCCCTGATATAACTTTGTCTGGCCATCAGGTGGTTCGCTCTGGTCGCGATGTGACTGTAATCGCGCCCTCGAAGATAATGCGTATAGGCTTCCACATTGTCCGTCGGCGCCTGCTCAATAGCCTTCTTCTCCTCGGGCAGGAGCCTGACCCTGAGCTGCGCCACGACCGCCTTGGCGATTTCGTCCTGCACGGCGAAGATGTCGGTGAGGTCGCGGTCATAGCGGGCAGCCCAGACGTGTCCGTCTGTGGCCCCCTCGATCAACTCGGCATTGATCCTGACCCGGTTTCCCGCCTTGCGGACGCTGCCCTCGACAATGTAGCCGACGCCAAGCTCCCTGGCGATGCGTTCCATCTTGTCGGTCCTGCCCTTGAAGGCGAAGACCGTATTGCGGCTGAGTACGAACAGGCCGGAGACGTTCGAGAGGTCGGTTATGATATCTTCAGTGATGCCGTCGCTGAAATACTGCTGGTCGGGATCATTGCTCAGATTGGCGAAGGGTAGGATCGCCACCGACGGCTTGTCGGACCGCACCAGCGTCTGGACGCTCCTGGCCGCAATATGCGTCTCGACATGCGGGACGCCCTGCCAGTTGGCGAAATAGACGTGCACCGGCTGAGCAATGTTCTTGACGGTCCTGGCGCCCTGATCGGCGAAGTCGACGCCCAGCTTGTTGCCGACCTCATGGCGCACCGCCTCCGAGCAGGCGATGCCGCCGGGTATCGCGAGGCCCTGCAGCCGCACCGCAAGATTGACGCCATCGCCATGGAAATCATCACCGTCGACGATGATGTCGCCAAGGTTGATGCCCATGCGAAACTTGAAATGCCGGTCCTCGGGGATGCCGGCATTCCGCTCGGACATGCCGCGTTGGATCTCGACCGCGCAGCGAGCCGCACTGATTACGCTGCCGAACTCCACCAGGAAGCCGTCACCCATCACCTTAAAGATGCGCCCACCGTGCTTGGTGACGGTCGGATCGAAGAACTCCCGCCGATGCTGCCGAAGGAGATTGAGCGTGTGCTCTTCGTCGACCTCCATAAGACGGCTATAGCCGACCACATCCGCGGCCAGGATCGCCGCCAGCCGACGCTCAACATGCTCGTCAGACATGTCGTCTCCTGAAATTACAAAATGGTTCTGCCTGATTTAGTTCTATCTGATTTAGCTGCTCTGCGCCAACGCCGCTGGAATGGTCGCTCGCGCCGGTCCCATACGGTTGCCAAACCAGGTGGCGCAGCACCAGTCGCAACCTAAGCGATCCGGTCGTGCGGTCGACGTCGTTCACGGGAATAGGAATCGGCACCGAGGCGACCAGGCAGGCACTCGCCTTCCGCAATCGGTTCCAGATCGACTTCAGCGCCACCCGCGCGATGATCGAAAGGATCGACGCGCGCGGCCTGTTTTCGCCGCGCCAGAGCAAGGTGACGCTGGAAGGCGGCGAAGAGCTCAACCTCACCGATTTCCAGGTCATCGACGAGCCGGCCTTCAACAAGCTCAGCGACGAGGCGTTTCTCGACCTGCGCAAATTAGGCGCGCTCGGCCTGCTCTACTGCCACCTCGCCTCGACCAGCAGCTGGCCTCGCTGGTGCATCAGGCATCGCTGCGGAAAGCGGACGGTACGAAGAGCGCCTGAAAGCGAAAGTCGCGCAAGGACCGGCTAAGCCGCAGCCCGCCTGTCGTGCCGCCCTTCCCTGATTTCCTCGGCGAGCTTGTCGCAGAACGCGTCGAGATCGCCTGGGTTGCGGCTGGTGACAAGTCCCTGGTCGGTGACCACCGCGCTGTCTTCCCAGACACCACCGGCATTGATCACGTCGGTCTTGATCGATTTGTAGGATGTGACCCGGCGGCCCTTCACAATTCCGGTCTCGACGAGAAGCCAGGGCGCATGGCAGATCGCGCCCACAACCTTGTTGGCCGACCAGAACGATTTGATGAAGTTGAGGACTTTCGGCTCGATCCGCAGCAGATCGGGGTTGATAACGCCGCCGGGCAGCACGATTGCGTCGTAGTCATCCGCCCGGGTCTCAGCCAAAATCCTATCGACGGGAACCTCGCGGCCCCAATCCTTGTGGTCCCAGCCTTTGATCTTGCCGCTTGCGAGCGACACGACATCGACTTCAGCGCCTGACTCGCGCAATTTCTTGAGCGGCACCTCAAGTTCGGACTGCTCAAAACCGTTTGTCGCAAGGATAGCGACGCGCTTGCCGGAAATGTCCTGCATTGGTTTTCTCCATCGTTGGGTTGATGGAGGGCTAACGAGGCCCAGCGGGAAGCGTTCCCCGCTGTAACTTTATGTGACATCTGGAGGATGGATCAGGGGATTTCGGGCAAGTACCCCACCAGCCGGGTCAATGTTGTCGACCCAAAGCCGGATGAGACCGGGTTCGGCCGGGTCGCAAGCGAGCGCTACATATGACCAACCAGCTGTCGGCGATATTTCTTATACTGCCACTCCATGCGCTTATACCAAAGCGGCCTTTGACTGTCGGGATTTATCGACGTCAAGAAGGCCCCATTGTGCGTGCCCTGCTCTACAAAGGGTCTCTCGAACCAAAGCACCTCCACCCCGAGCGCCGCATCCGCACGGTCGATCTCATGGCCGATCGGCGCGGACATCTTGCGTGCATCAAACCAGGCGCACCTCTCGGCTGCCACGGAGCGGGTGATGATATAGGAATCGGTGGATCTGCCGTGAGGGGCTGGATAGAGATGCTGTCCGCGCTTCAACTTGAACGCCGAAATGTAATAGGTGCCGGCATTGCCGATATAGATGGCGGCTTTGCGGTTTGGATCGCCGAGTTCCGCCAGAGCCGCGTTGAATTTTGTATTGAAATTGGCGGCCAGGAAGACGTCGTCCTCAAGCACCAGACAATAGCGCTTATCGGTCTTCAGGAAATCACGCCAGATCCCGATGTGTTTTAAGGAGCAGGACAGTTCCGCCAGTTTGAGAGCGCCTGGCACGGTAAGCCTTTCGACCTCTTCATCGGTAATATCTGCAACATCCCAGTGAAGATACCAGGTGGCCGGGATACCATGGCGGCCGATCTGCCTTGCAATATGCTGTTCGCGGTCCTCATAGCCCTGCTTGACGTGGCAAACACGCACATAGACCTGGTCGGCGGGAAACGTCGGCATTTGCCGTGTATAGCCCATCGGCTTTTTGCAAGTCTACGCCCCTTGAACGGTCACGGGACACAGCTTCCTACTAGGGGCCATGCTGAAGTTCTTTGATTTAGTGGCGGATTCAAATTTCAGGTCGAATCGACCTGAAGCCCTCCGGCTCTAGCCGCTTGTCCAAGGCATCTCGATCGCCCCGAGCGATACGACGACCCCGAGGGCAATTAGCGCAATGCCCAAAGCAATTTCGAAGCGTCGCCCACGCCGCATCAGCTTCTCGACGAAGACGATCAGTATCAAAAGCAGCATCCAGGCGAGGCTCATGACGCCCGCCGCGACCAGCACGGCGAACAGCGCCCAGCAGCAACCGAAGCAATACAGCCCGTGGCGCAGCCCCATCCGGAGCGCGCCAACCCGCCCGTCGCGCCAGTGCTGGGCAACGAAGGCGAGCGGCGAACGGCAATGGCTGAGGCAAATGTGCTTGAGGGTCGTGAATTGGTAGAGGCCGGCGACGCCAAGCGTGACACCGAGCGCGAGCGGCGCCCATTTCGAACGCCGAGGCGGATCGAGGCTCGTCGCCAACTCGCTGCCGAACTGGACCAGGACATACACGAGAAGGCCCGCCGCCGCCCAGACGAGCATATAGCCCGCGACGAAAATCCAGGTTGGAACGGCCACCCGCCGTCCGCGCCTGGCCTGCGCCGCCGCGAACATAAAGATCATGGGCGCCGCGGCCGGCAGCATCATAGCGGCCATCATCACAGTCCATACGGTGAGAAAGGCGGCGACGCCGGCCAGTGACCAGCCGTCGGCCGCAATTCCGGCCATCGCCATGCCGGCCATGCCTTCCATTCCCTCCATCCCGCCGCGCACCGCAATGCCCATGGGCATATCCATGCTGAATGTCTGGTAGAGGGTGAGCGCCCATGCCGCCGCTGTCAGCACGATGAGCGATGCGAGAAGGCCGAGCGGCATGCCACGCAAATTCCCGAGCCGCCACGTTTTCCCGGGGAATGCGTTGGGCATCGGCACGCCCTAGTTCGGGCCGGTCCAGTCGAATGGAATGTGCTTGCTCGAGCGGGCCGTGCCCGTCCAGTCCAGCCCGAAGCCCTTGGTGCTCACCTCGACAGAACGCCCCCAGGTGGCAACCTGGCCCGGGCCGACCTCCGAGCCCGGCGGGTTGATTGTCTGCACCCGCTTGCCGGGCGGTGTTGTAGGACCGGAAAGCGCTTCCGCGCGGCCGACGACGAGGCCGGGAATTTCGACTTTCCAGGTGGCGAGGTCGCCCGCCACCTCGAACGTGATTGGCACAAACTCCATGCCACGCATCTCGCCGATATTGGCGGCAAAGCCCGCCGGCCAGCCGCCGGCGTGGCCGCCGAAGATCGCCTGCAGGGCTTCGCGCTGCGACTCGTTCGCCTTCTCGTCGAGGTACATGCCCATCACGGCCTTTGCCTCGCCGGCCCATAGATTGCCTTCGAACTCGCCGAGCGCCACCAGAGTCAGGCCGTCGAGCTTCACGTCGCCATACTGACCCTCGCGCACATGCCAGGCGAGCACGCCCTGGCAGTGATTGCCGGTTGGCCGCTGGGCGAACTCGCACGGGCAAGGGATGTCGCAGCTGCAGATGTCGAACCAATCGCCCGCGAGGCGCCATTGAGGCACTGCGTCCATGGCTCTTTCCTCCCGAAATTCGAGGGTATTTATACGCCGAAGGCCAGGCGCACGCCAGCAGTTCGTGCGTCGCTCCGTGACTTCCAGCTCAACCCGGAAGTCCGGTCTTGCGATGGCACGTGCGTCCACCCTTGCGACACGCCAGGCGTGAAGACGCTGTTCCAGACCGACACCGGCGTGGCGAATGTAGCCCGCTCAGCGGAAGCGCAGCCCGGGCCTCTCAACTGCTGCGGCCCTCAGGTCGATTCGATGCCTGGAATTGGGGAAAATCCACGCTGCATCCGGCGGCACGAAACGATAGAGGCTCCAAGAAGTCCTCATGCTTGCCGTCGGATACGCTGGTCCTCGGCGATTGGCGGCTGTGTGGCACTAGATGTGGCGTTCACCATCGGTGTCTTGCTCAGCGCCAACCCGGCATGTATCGCCGTGGCGAGCGCGACGGGGTCGCCCTTGCCGAAGACATGCATGTAAAGCGTCATCGAATCATCAGTTCAGGCTCCGCTGCTGCGGCTGACCGTGCGGTTCTCACAGCGGCAGTTGCTTGAAGGAGCGTGCTCTGACGGACAGAAGCTACGGCCAATTCGACCGTTAGCCCCGTCAACAAATCCGCCCATGTTTAGGTCCCGACCGATCACAGAAAATTGGCTTCGAACAACTCTTGCGAATAGGCGGCATGGGTTGTTCCCGCACGCAGATCCGCTTTCGTCATCTCATCGAGAAAAACCCCATTTTGCATCACCAGAACACGGTCGCACATATGGGCGATGACCGACAGATCATGGCTGACGAGGACAAAGGTCAGGCCGCGTTCGTCGCGCTGGTCGTCGAGCAGGTTGAGAATTTCCGCCTGGATCGAAACATCGAGCGCGGAGGTTGGCTCATCGAGAAGGAGAATGGGTGGCGACAGGATCAGCGCGCGGGCGATGGCGACGCGCTGTCGTTGACCACCGGATAGTTCGTGCGGGAAACGATTGGCGAAATCCTCCGGCAATCCGACCTGCTTCAGGGCTTGCGGCACCTTCGACCAGCCGTCGCCAAGCCCCATGGAGCGGATCGGTTCAGCCAGCGCCGTGCCGATCCGATGGCGCGGATGAAGCGATCCGTAGGGATCCTGAAATACCATCTGCGATAGCTTCAGTTCGTCGCGCGAGCGCAGCTTTCCGATCGGCTTTCCATTGAACTCGACCGAGCCCGTCCAGCCCTGCTCGATGCCTGCCAGCGAGCGCAGCACGGTGGATTTGCCGCAACCGGATTCGCCGACGATACCGAGGGTTTCGCCCTTGGCAACCGAGAAGCTGACGCTGCGGACGGCATGGTTGCGCGCCTTGCCGGTACCGTAGACTACGTCCAGGTTGTCGACCTTGATCATTCCGTTGCCTCCGGTGTCGTTTCAAGCGTGCGCCGGTCGAGGACCTGCAGGCGCCGGACAGGGTTTCGCGGATCGGGCAAGGCGGCGATCAAGCCGCGTGTATAGGCATGTTCGGCCTCGTCCAGTCTGGTCAGCGTCTCGACCACGCGGCCGGCATACATCACCAGAATGCGTTCGCAGAAGGCGGCGACCATGCGGATATCGTGGCTGATCAGGATCAGGCCCGAATTGTTTTCGCGAACCAATTCGTCCAGCAGGATCAGCACGTCCTTTCGCACGCTGACATCGAGGGCCGATGTGGGTTCGTCGGCGATGACCAGCTTTGGCTTGGCCAGAAGCATCATGGCGATCATTACGCGCTGACCCATGCCGCCAGAGATCTGGTGTGGATACAGTTTCATGACGCGATCCGCGTCGTTGATCCGGACGCGCTGCAGCATGGCGCGGGCCGCATCGAGCGCCTGCTTCTTGCTGGACCCGAGATGCAATCGTGCTGCTTCGGCAACCTGCCTGCCGATGTTGAGAACCGGGTTCAGCGAGTAGCGGGGATCTTGCATGATCAATGCCATGTCCTTGCCGCGCAAGGCGCCCATCTGCCGTTCGGTCTTTTCCAGCAGCGGATTTCCGTCCAAATCCAGGCGCTCGGCCGAGATGTGGGCGCTGGGCGCAAGCAGCCGCATGATGGCGCGCCCGGTGGTGGATTTCCCGGAGCCGGACTCGCCGACGATGCCGATCCGCTCGCGGCCGAGATCGAAGCTGACGTTCGAAACGGCGGCAATGGAATTCTTGCCAAAGCGCACATTCAGGTCACATACCGACAGGATGGTAGATGGATTACGATCGGGCATGGCGGGGATCCAGAAGGTCGCGCAGCGTGTCGCCGACGATGTTGAAGGCAAGGCTCGTCAGGAGAATGGCAATGCCGGGCATGACCGCGACCCACCAGTAGTCAAGCATGAACTTGCGCCCGCTCGAAATCATCGCGCCCCATTCGGGCGACGGAGGCTGGGCACCGAGACCGAGGAAGCCGAGGGAAGCGGCCGTTAGAATGATACCGGCCATGTTCAATGTCAGGCGCACGATGACGGACGGAATGCACATAGGCGCGATGTAGAGAAGCAGAATGCGTACAGGCGAGGCGCCGTAAAGTCGCGCGGCGGCGACATAGTCCGCATTGCGCACGACAAGCGACTCAGCCCGAGCCAGACGGGCGATCGGCGGCCAGGCGGTGAGTGAGATCGCGATTATGGCGGTGTTGAGACCGGCGCCGAGAGCGGCGGCGAAAGACAGGGCCAGGATCAGCGACGGGAAGGACAGCACGATATCGGTTGCCCGCATCAAGATCGCATCGGTACGCCCGCCGAAGAACCCGGCGACAACGCCGATGATCAGGCCGACGGGGCCGACGATGACAGAGACGGACAGCACGGTCTGGATGGTGATGCGCGTACCCCAGACCAGCCGGCTGACGATGTCACGGCCGAACTCGTCGGTCCCTGCAAGATGCGCAAGGCTCGGCGGCTTCAGCGCATCGCTGAGCATCTGGACATTCGGGCCGTAGGGCGCGATCAACGGCGCGAAAACCGCAACGACGACCAGCATAGCCAGAATGAGGAACCCGGCCATTCCGAGCGGTTCTTCGGCAAGCTTGCGGATCGTGCGGCCCGCCGATGCCTGCAGACGAGCGAGAATGCCCGGCGACTTGACGATGGCGTCATTGTGAAGAACCTGACTCATCGGGTGGCCTCCCGAGTGCGCGGATCAAGAATCGCGGAGGCGATGTCCGCGATGAAATTCAAAAGCATGAAGACGAGTCCGACGACGATCGTGGCGGCAAGGATCGCGTTCATGTCGCCGATCATCAGCGCATTGGTCATGTACTGGCCGATCCCGGGCCAGGAGAAGACGATCTCCGTGACTACAGCGCCCTCCAGCAGGTTGCCGTAGGAAATGGCGAGAACCGTGATCAGTTGAACGGCTATGTTCGGCAGGACGTGGCTGACGACCGTGCGCGCCGGGCCGACGCCCTTCGCACGCGCGGCAATCACATAGTCCTGTCCGAGCTGTTCCAGCGTGAAGCTGCGGGTCATGCGTGTGATGTAGGCCATCGCCGCATAGGCAAGAATGATGGCCGGCAGGATGATGTGCGACAGCGCGTTCCAGAAGATTTCCGTCTCGCCTTCGAGCAGGCTGTCGACCAGCAACAGGCCCGTGGCTGGTGTGACGATCCCCTCATAGTAGACATCCACCCTGCCCGGTCCGCCGACCCAGTTCAGCGTGGCGTAGAAGACCACAAGACCGACGATGCCGAACCAGAAGACAGGAATGGAGTGACCGACGAGCGATAACACGCGGGCGATCTTGTCGATGAAAGTATCACGGAAAAGCGCAGCGGCGAGCCCGAGGGGCACGCCGACAAACGTCGAGATCAGCACAGCGAGGGTGGCGAGCTCCAAGGTGGCCGGAAAGGCCCGGGACAGATCCTGCGAGACCGGATTGCCGGTGAGGATCGCCGTTCCGAAATCGCCGTGAAGCAGGTTATTCAGGTAGATGAAGAACTGCTGGTACAGCGGCAGGTCGAGGCCGAGGCGGGTCCGCATCGCCTCGTAGGCGGCAGGATCGGCAAGTTCGCCGACAATGGCGCCCACCGGGTCGGCGGGGAGAACCCGGCCGATCACGAAGGTGACGCACAACAGGATGAACAGGCTGAGCAACAGGTGAAGAAGACGCCGTCCCAGCTCGCTTGCGGATAGTTCCTTCATGATCGGATGCCTGGCAGGTTATTCGGATGCTGCCTTGGTCACGCCTTCAAGGCGCGTCGCCTGGCTTGGGTGACCGACATAACCCTTCACACGGGTGCTGAGAACGATCGGTTCGAACCGCTCGAACAGGGGCAACACGGCCGGTTTCTGATCGACGAACATCTTCTGCATCTCGACATAGAGTTCACCGCGCTTTTTCGGGTCCCGCTCCATCGATGCCTTGGCCGTCAAATCCGTCAGCTCGGGAATGTCCCAGGCCGAGCGCCAGACGAAGTTGCCGGCATTGTTGGCCTCCAGGGAATTGTCCGGATTGCTGGAAAACTGTTCCATCGATCCGAGCACGTTCGGCATGTAGGCGCCGGTCTGCGGGATGAGCAGATCGAAATCGCGGGCCCGGTGGGCGGCGATGATCTCCGCGCCGTTGCCCTGCTGGATATTCACGGTGATGCCGATTTGCCCAAGTGTCGCCTGGATCGCGGTCGCCAGATCGATGCGCGGCGTCTGGGCGATGGTCTTCAGATTGAGGGAGAAGCCGTCCTTGTAGCCGGCCTCTGCCAGCAGCCACTTTGCCTTGTCGACATTCAGCTGCCAGTCAGGGCTGGGAATGGCATACTCGAAGGTCTCAGGAACCGGAACGGTCCTGGCCTTGCCATATGGCCCCATGATCGCCGTTTCCATCCCCTTGTAATCAATGCCGTAGGCAATGGCTTCGCGAACCTTTGGATTGGACAGGTATTTGTTGCCCGCATTCATCGACAGGACGTAAAAGCCGCCGGTAGGGATGCGCTGGATTTCAAAACCCTTCTTGTCCTTGAATGTGGCAATATCCGGCGCGGTCAGCGCATTAGCGAGATCGACGTCGCCACGATCGAGCATGAGGCGCTCGACCTGGCTTTCCGGCACATGGCGCATGATGACCCGGCGCATCTTCGGCGCACCGGTCGCGTAATCAGGGTTCGCCTCGAGGATGACCAGTTCGTTCGGCGTCCAGCGGTTGAGCGTGAACGGCCCCGACCCGGCCGATTTGGTGCGCAGCCAGCCATTGCCGAAATCGTTGTCGACGACATGGCCCTGCACTTCGACACTGTCGACGACGCTGGCAACCACCATCGCAAGACGGAAAAGCAGCAGATCGGCGGTAACCTTGCCGGATAGATCGATGCGGACCGTCTTGTCGTCCTCCGCGCGGACCAGTTTTTCGATGTTGTCCCCAGTGTAGCCGATACGCTTGAAATTTGCCGCTGCCGCCTGATCCAGCTTCAACAGACGCGTGAGGGAATAGACCACATCGTTTGCCGTGACAGGATTGCCGGAGGCAAATTTCGCGTCGCGCAGCTTGAAGGTGACGCCCTTGTCGTCGACCGCCCAGCTTTCGGCAAGCTGAGGCACGAGCTTGTCCGCGCCGCTCGGGTCCGTGGCAACGAGCCGGTCATACAGATTGGCCATGATTTCGATGGCCTTGGGCTCAGTCGCCTGCTGCGGATCCAGCGACAAGACTTGCGCAAGCGATGTTGCAATAACCAATTGGTTTTCGGGAGTTTCCGCGCGGGCGGCAGGCGAGCCAAGTGCCAGAACGCCCATCGCAACGCCGATGAAAAGCCCTTTGCAAAAATGCTTCATATAATCTCCTCCCTACGCTATCATGCCGAACATACTATGTCGTTCGTATGTCGTATTATGATTTATAGGTGTTGTATTGAATTGGCAAGGGCTCCTTGCCGGGACGTGAGACAGGCGGGTAATGGCAAACGAAATCGGGCAGGCACCACCACGGGAACGGCAACGACTGGCGCAGCAGCTGATCGACCAGCTGCGCGGTCAGATCGAGACGGGCAAGCTGAAGGAAGGCGATCAACTGCCGACCGAACCGCAGCTGGCAGCGAGCTTTGGCGTGAGCCGTACCGTCGTGCGGGAGGCGATCGCGGATTTGCGCTCCGCAGGGTATGTGAAGCCGGTCCAGGGAAAAGGAGTGTTCGTCAGCGACCCCAAGGGCCATCGGAGTTTCGCGCTCACCGCCATTGAAATCAGCACCATCCCGGAAACCCTTGAATTGCTCGAGTTTAGAATGTCCACGGAGGGAGAGGCCGCAGCCATTGCCGCCTACCGCCGGACAGCCGAACAGGAAGCAGCTATCCGCGCCGCTAACCGTAGAATGGCGACATTGATCGAACAGGGCAAGCCGACGGTGGAGGCTGATTTCGATTTCCATATGGCGATTGCGGCAGCCACGAACAACAGGTTCTATGTTGACGTATTGCGCCATTTCGGGCCCCGCGCTATCCCCCGGGGGCAGTTCCCGACACTGCCGGACGCCAACGATCCGGACTACCTCGCAAAGGTCCATGCCGAGCATGTGGAAATCCTGTCGGCAATCGCCGATCAGGACCCGGATCGGGCTCGTCGGGCGATGCGCGCCCACATGATGGCCAGCCAGAAGCGATACAGGATTTTGGCAGAAACCCGTTAAATACTCTCGACAGGTCCCAGAATTCATATTACGTCATACGATATGAATGAGTTTTGTTTAAGGAGATCGCTGTGTATCTGGGAACACAGGTCGGTGCACGGGACGATGACGACTACAGAGTCTTTGCCCAACTCGGCGTAAAGCACATTTCAGCCGATCCGCCCGGCAATCCCGGGAACTGGTCGTTGCAGGATCTGGACCGCCATCGCGACAAAGTCGAAAGTTTCGGCCTGATACTCGATATGATCCAGCTTCCGCTTCCTTCTCAACCGATAGAAAAGGCATCCTACCCGGATATCCTGCTGGCGGGACCGGATCGGGACCGGCAGATTGATGCCGTCTGCCGGATGATCGAGAACTGTGCGAAAGCCGGCATTCCCGCGGCGAAATACAATCTCAATCTGATCGGTATTCCGCGCACCCCGCACGAGCCGGGCCGTGGCGGCTCCCTGAACGCCAGCTTTCGTTGGGACAAAGCCGATCAGCACGCAGTACCCGGTCTGGCTGGCGTGCTTTCCGAAGACGAGAACTGGGAGCGGATCGACTATTTTCTGGAACGCGTTGTGCCGGTTGCGACCAGCAACCGCGTGCGCCTCGCCTGCCATCCACACGATCCCTATACGCCGCCTGGCTATCGCGGCGTGACGCGGGTGCTCGGCACCGTCGAGGGCCTGAAGAAGTTCGTCATGATGCGGGAAAGCCCCTATCACGGCCTGAACTTCTGTCAGGGATCCGTCGGGGAGATGCTCGACAATCCGAGCGAGGAAATCGACGATATCATTCGCTGGTTCGGGACGCGCGGCAAGCTCTTCAATGTCCACTACCGCAATATCCGAGGCGGCAAGCTCTCCTTCATGGAAACCTTCCCTGATGAAGGCGACATGGACATGGTCCGCTCGATGAAGGTCTACAAGGAGGTCGGCTACCGGTACATGGTGATGCCCGACCATGTGCCTGCGATCAGCGGCCGCGACCCGGACGGCGTCGCCTTCGCCTTTTGTTACGGCTACATCGCCGCGCTACTAGAGGCGCTCGACACGTCGCCGACCTGAAAATGCGATCTCTCCACCCCGCTGGTTCAAGAAGAAGACAAGGATATCACATGGACCCGATTGAACTCAAAAAAGCCGTCGGCAACGGACTGCTTTCCTTTCCCATCACGCATTTTACCGCAGACCTGAAATTCAACGAGCCCGCATATCGCAAGCATGTCGAATGGCTGGCCGGCTACGACGCGTCCGTACTGTTCGCCGCCGGAGGCACCGGCGAATTCTTCTCGCTCGCGCCGTCGGAAATTCCCGATGTCATCCGTGCCGCCAAAGCGTCCGCCGGAACGACGCCGATCGTATCGGGTACCGGTTACGGCACGGCACTGGCGATCGAGATTGCAACAGCGGCCGAGAAGGCCGACGCCGACGGCCTGCTCCTTTTGCCGCCTTATCTGATGTTTGCTGAACAGGCTGGACTTGTCGCCCACGTCAAGGCCGTGTGTCAGTCCGTCGGCATCGGCGTGATCGTCTATAATAGGGACAACGCCGTTCTCACGGCAGACAGCATCGCCAGGCTCTGCGATGAATGCCCGAACCTGATCGGCTTCAAGGATGGCGTCGGCGATGTCGACAAGGTCATCGAGATCACCGCGCGGATCGGCGACCGGCTGGTCTATGTCGGCGGCATGCCGACGCACGAAGTCTACGCACAGGCCTATTTTGCAGCCGGTGTGACGACCTATTCCTCGGCGGTGTTCAACTTCGTGCCGGAACTGGCCCAGCGTTTCTATCAGGCGCTTCGAACCGGGAACCAGCCAGTGGTCGATCAGATCCTGAAGGATTTCTTCTTCCCATTCGTTGCGCTACGCAATCGAAAGAAGGGCTATGCCGTCTCGATCATCAAGGCTGGACTGAGAGCGCTTGGCCAGCAACCGGGCCCGGTTCGCCCGCCACTGACCGACCTGACGGCGGAAGAACTGAAGCTGCTTGAACGGCTGATCCAGGTCAACGACGTGGCAAAGATCGCCGCCGAGTAAACTGCTTTCAGTTGCCTCGACGAAGGTTGCACCGCCTGCCCAGCCCCGGCCACGCGCAGGACTGCCACCGCTTCCTCGCGTTAGCCACCGGGCGGAGATGGCCCTGTTCCGGCCGTCGATCCTCGACCCGCTGATGGGCGTGGCTTCGCGGCCGAATCTGCATGCACCGCAGGAAGATCAACATCTCAACCGTCATGGCCGGTCAAAGGCTCGGCATCAAGAAGATCGACGACGGCATTTGGCTCGTAAGCTTCATGCATTATGATCTGGGCTATATCTATCTGGAACAGAGGATATTGCAGACCATCGACAACCCGTTCGGCGCGAGGTTGTCACCCATGTCCTAGGTACAATCTGGCACCTGTCCGGCGGAGACTTCGCACCTAATGTCGGTTCTTGGCGCAACCGTGCCGCCTTCCCAAGAAGATGCCGATGGCCGTTCGTCGTCATCCAGCCGGCGCGGGATGCCTGCTCCGAGCAAGCTAATCGTCATGGCTGTCCAACAAGGCGACAAGATTTCTCCGCATACAGATAACCGGTGTCTCGCACGGGGTATCCGGCAACGCTTCGCCTGCTATCTCTGCTGCTTACATTGTGCTTACATTGCATTGCCGTGTAAGCAAGAGATGCCCCGGAGGGCGTCTCTTAGTCGCTTGATTTCCCTGGAAGGAAACTGGAGCGGGTGAAGCGATTCGAACGCTCGACCCCAACCTTGGCAAGGTTGTGCTCTACCCCTGAGCTACACCCGCTCGCACGGCGTCTTGGCCGCAAGCCGGGCCTATATGGCTGAAGAGCGCGGCGATTGCAACAGGGAAATCGCAGGCTTTTTTTGCAACGCGGCAGGCGATGCCGGCAAGCCGCCGGCACTGTGCCGGGCGCGCGAGTGGCGGGGGGCACCACCGCGAAGGCGGTGCCGTTCACCGCGATGTCGCATGACGGTCTTGTGCCGGCCGCCCCATTGGCCGTAAACGGCATGGGCTGAGAAACGGGACGAAGACAAACCGATGCCGAAGACCGAAGCCGACCTGATGGCCTTTCTTGCCGAACTCGGGATTGCCGCCTCGACGAAGCGTCATCCGCCGCTCTATACGGTCGCCGATTCGCAGGCGCTGCGCGGCGAAATCGCCGGCGGGCACACGAAAAACCTGTTCCTGAAGGACAAGAAGGACAATTTCTTCCTGGTCACCGTCGGCGAGGACGCGGTTGTCGATCTGAAGCAGATCCATCAGGTGATCGGCGCCGCCAGCCGCGTTTCTTTCGGAAAGCCGGAGATGCTGATGGAGCTGCTCGGCGTCACGCCGGGCGCCGTCACGGTCTTTGGCGTCATCAACGATACGGCAAACAGGGTCAAGCTCGTGCTCGACAAGGATTTGATGGAGCATGCGGTGATCAACGGGCATCCGCTGACCAATGAGGCGACGACATCGATCGCAGCGAGCGACCTGATCAAATTCGTCGAGGCAACCGGGCACGATGCTGCTATCTTGAAAGTCTCCGCGTGATCGCCACATGGTGGCTTGAACCGATGGTCTGAAGCGTGTGGCGTCTAGCTGCCGGCCGGCCGCGCCATGGAAGGGTAAAGAGATGAGCGACAACAATCCGTTTGGCGGCCCCTTCGGGGGCAATGGCGGCCAGTACACCACATCGGTGCAGTATGCGCCGGCGAAAGTCGCGCTTGGCGATGCGCCCGCTGCTCCCGGCGCCCCGGGTGCCAATGTCATCAAGGACACGACGACCGCCGCCTTTGCCGCCGACGTCATCCAGGAATCGCGCCGCCAGCCGGTGCTGGTCGATTTCTGGGCGCCCTGGTGCGGGCCCTGTAAGCAACTTACGCCGCAGCTGGAAAAGGCGGTCAAGGCCGCCGGCGGCAGGGTCAAGCTGGTCAAAATGAACATCGACGACCATCCCTCGATCGCCGGCCAGCTCGGCATCCAGTCGATTCCCGCGGTCATCGCCTTCAAGGACGGCCAGCCGGTCGACGGCTTCATGGGCGCCATCCCCGAGAGCCAGATCGCCGAATTCATCACCAAGGTCGGCGGCAAGGGCGATGGCGCGCCGCCGGTGGCCGAGGCGCTGGCCGCCGCTGCGCAAGCGCGCGAGGCCGGCGACATGCAGGGTGCCGCCGACATCTATGATGCCATCCTGGCGCAGGCGCCGGAGACGATCGAGGCGATCGGCGGCCTGGGCGAGCTGCTGTTCGAGGCTGGTGACGTGCAAGGCGCCGAGGCACTTTTGGCAACAGCGCCGGAAGCCAAGAAGGATGCGCCGCCGCTGGCCGCCCTGCGCGCCAAGATGGCGGTCGCCGCGCAAGCGGCCGCGCTTGGCAATCCGGCCGAGCTCGAGCGGCGCCTTGCCGAGAACCCCAACGACCATCAGGCGCGTTTCGATCTGGCCATGATCCAGAACGCCAATGGTGATCGCACCGCGGCGGCCGACAATCTGCTGGCCATCATCAAGGCCGACCGCGCATGGAACGAGGACGGCGCCAGGACGCAATTGCTGCAGCTGTTCGAGGCCTGGGGCATGACCGACGAGGCGACGCTCGCGGCGCGGCGCAAATTGTCGGCGCTGCTGTTTTCCTGAGCCGGTTACCGGTTGTTTTGCCGCACGGGCTTGGCGTCGGCGATGACTGCGCCAGATTAATGCATGTCGCCCAAAAGTAGTCCCGGCTTTGGGAGAACGACATGCATGAAACAAAGAGATGGAGCGGTTGGGCGTTTCCGTGAAACGGTGAGCTGCTCTGGGATAAAGAATTGACGCGCTTCTTGGTGGCGCGATCGGAGGAATGAGGTGCAAGCGGGAAACGCGCATTACCGGCTCGCCAAGCATTTGCCGTCGACGATCCCGATCTTCCCGCTCGAGGGTGCGCTTTTGCTGCCGGGAGGCCGCATGCCGCTCAACATCTTCGAGCCGCGCTACCTGCAGATGGTGGACGAGGCCATCACCGGTTCGCGGCTCATCGGCGTCATCCAGCCCAGTCTCGACGGCGCCTTGCGCGACGACGGCGAGCCGGAGCTCTGCAATGTCGGCTGCGCCGGGCGCATCATCGCCTTTTCCGAGACCGGTGACGGCCGCTATCTCATTTCGCTGCAGGGCGTGTGCCGGTTCCGCATTGCAAGCGAATTGACGGTCAAGACGCCGTTTCGACAGGCCAAGCTGGCGCCCTTCCTCGCCGATCTCGATGAGGATCAGGCGGCCAACGAGATCGACCGGCCATCGCTGCTCAAGGCTTTCCGCGCCTATCTGCAGGCCAACGACCTGGAGGCCGACTGGGAAAGCGTCAGCCGGGCCGAAAATGCCATGCTGGTCAACGCGCTGTCGATGATGGCGCCCTACGGACCGGCCGAGAAACAGGCGCTGCTCGAAGCAGCCGACCTGAAAACCCGGGCCGAGACGCTGATCGCCATCACCGAAATGGCGCTGGCGCGCGAGAATGAGGATTTTGGTTCGAGCCTGCAGTAAGGTGTGCCGAAGGACGCAGTGCAGCGGGTTAATTGTCAATGGTGGTGCTGCCCCTCATCTGCCTGCCGGCATCTTCTCCCCGTGAAGAACGGGGAGAAGGGACTTGGCCGCAACGCTGGCGATCCCCTCTCCCAGTTCTTCACTGGGAAAGGGTAGGGTGAGGGCAGCGCCAACGTTCGGATAATCCGAGGCTAAAGAGGACGGACCGAATGGCGGACGGACGTGACGGGAAGAAGGTCAATGTCGACCCCAAGCTGCTGGAGCTGCTGGCCTGCCCGCTGACCAAGGGGCCGCTGACCTGGGATCCGGAGCGCGGTGAGCTGGTCTCGCGGGTTGCCAAGCTCGCCTATCCGGTGCGCGACGGCATCCCGATCATGCTGCCCTCGGAAGCGCGGACGCTCTCCGTGGAGGATGTGCTGGCCCCGCCGCCGCCTCGCTTGGGCGGACCGGGTTGAGGCAGAGGGCCTCTCCCTTCGTCATCCCAGGGCGGAGCAGCCGCGCAGCGGCGTCGCGAAGACCCTGGGATCCATGCCGTGACGCACATGACACGCGAAGGCGGACCAAAATCGAGTGCTTCTTCCCTCGAAGTTCAACGCGACTCGCGGCACGGCGAGGTGGCGGCTACGCGGCATGAGTACCATTCTGGACCGTGGCATTCTTTGGCCGATGTCGCGGCATGGATCCTCGGGTCTCCGCGACGTCGCTTCGCTCCTGCTCCGCCCGTGGATGACGAAGGTAAGGATGAGCGCGGCGGTAAGGAGCTGCCTACTGAAAATTCCGCCCCTTCGGCATGACCTGTTCCGCCTCTTCCGACAGCGTCGCGATGTCCTGCCGGATCGGCGCGTTGCCTATGGCGGGGCGGCCGGAGCGATCCGGACCCCTGGCCGCGCGCTCCGGAGAACCGACAACCGCCGGTCCAGCTTCGCTGACCTTCTCCAGAAGCACGGTCAGCCAGGGCGTCAGGTCCTCGACCTTTTCCGCGACGATGTGGACCACACCCGATTCCGACTGCAATTTCCCGGTGACCCGAACGAACCGCGCGCCCATCACGATCGGCCGGTAACGGTCAAAGGTTCTTTGCCAGAAAATGATGTTGGCGACGGCCTTGTCGTCTTCCAGCGTCAGGAAGATCGCGTTGCCCTTGCCGGGGCGCTGCCGCACCAGCACAAGCCCGGCGACGGAGACCCGCCGGCCGTCGCGCACGTTGGGAAGGTTCGCATTGGGCGTGATGCCGGCGCGGTCGAGGCGCTCGCGCAGGAAGGCGACCGGATGCGCCTTCAGCGACAGGCCGAGCGAGCGGTAGTCGTGGATGACATGCTCGCCGAGCGGCATTGTCGGCAGCTTCGTCTCGGGCTCCAGTTCGCGCAGGCGGAGCGCCGGCTGGTCGAACAGCGGCAGCCTTTCGGCGGCGCTCTTGCCGTCGAGCGCGCGCACCGCCCACAAGGCCTCACGACGATCGAGGCCAAGCGAACGGAAGGCGTCGGCCTGCGCCAGCCTCTCGATCTCGCCGACATCCAAGCCGGAGCGCAGCCAGATATCCCTCACGGACTCGTAGCCTGAACCGCGCCGCTCGACGAAAGCGTCCATGCGCTCCTTGGAAAGGCCTTTGATCTGCCGGAAGCCGAGCCGCAGCGCATGATCCGTCTCGATGACGCCGCGCATCTCGGCATGGCGCGCGAGGATGCGGGCCGGATCGAAAGGCGCCTTCTCCAGCGTGCAGTCCCAGACCGAGAAATTGACGTCGACGTCGCGGATGTCGACGCCATGGTCGCGCGCGTCGCGCACGAGCTGGGCCGGCTGGTAAAACCCCATAGGCTGCGAATTCAGGATCGCTGCGCAGAACACGTCGGGATAGAAGGTCTTGAACCAGCAGGAGGCATAGACCAGCAGCGCGAAGGAGGCGGCGTGGCTTTCGGGAAAGCCGTATTCGCCAAAGCCTTCGATCTGCTTGAAGCAGCGTTCGGCGAAGTCCTTGGTGTATCCCTTGCCAACCATGCCGTCGATCATGCGCCGGCGGTAATTGCCGATGGTGCCGGTGCGCTTGAAGGTGGCCATGGCGCGGCGCAGTTCATCGGCCTCGCCCGGTTTGAAACCGCCCGCGACGATGGCGATCTTCATCGCCTGTTCCTGGAACAGCGGCACGCCAAGCGTCTTGCCGAGGATCGCCTCCAGTTCCGGTTTTTGATATTCGGGTTTTTCCTTGCCCTGCCGGCGGCGCAGATAGGGATGGACCATGTCGCCCTGGATCGGGCCCGGCCGGACGATCGCCACCTCGATGACGAGATCATAAAAATTGTCCGGCTTGAGACGCGGCAGCATCGACATCTGGGCGCGCGATTCGATCTGGAAGACGCCGAGCGTGTCGGCGCGGCAGATCATCTTGTAGACCTGCCTATCCTCCGGCGGCAGGGTGGCCAGCACATAGGGCTGCCCATACGGGTCCCTCGCCTTCGGATAATGCTCAGTGAGCAAGGTGAAGGCGCGTTTCAGGCAGGTCAGCATGCCGAGCGCCAGCACGTCCACTTTGAGGATCTTCACCGCGTCGAGATCGTCCTTGTCCCATTCGACCATCTTGCGCTCGTCCATCGCCGTCTTGACGATGGGCACGATCTCGTCCAGCCGGTCCCTGGTGATGACGAAGCCGCCGACATGCTGCGACAGGTGGCGGGGAAACCCCATGATCTCGTTGGCGCGTTCCAATACATGCCGCGACACTGGATCGGCACGATCGAGGCCGCCGGCGCGGGCCTCTTTCTCGCCAAGCTCCGAGGTGGACCAGCCCCAGATCGAGCCTGACAAAGACCCTCGGACATCTTCCGAAAGCCCCATTGCCTTCGACACTTCGCGCAACGCCGAGCGGCCGCGATAGCTGATCACGGCGGCGGCCAGTGCGGTGCGCTTGGTGCTGTATTTCGTGTAGATGTACTGCATGACGATCTCGCGCTTCTCATGCTCGAAATCGACGTCGATATCCGGTGGCTCGTTCCTCTCCTCGGAAATGAAGCGCTCGAAAAGCGTGTCGATCCTGTCCGGGCCGACTTCGGTGATGCCGATGCAGAAGCAGACGATCGAATTGGCGGCCGAACCGCGCCCCTGGCAGAGAATGTCCTGGCTGCGGGCGAACTTGACGATGTCATGGACGGTCAGGAAATAACGGGCGTAGTTGAGGCGCTCGATCAGAGCCAGCTCCTCCGCGATGCGCTTGGTCACGGAGGCAGGCACACCTGCAGGATAACGCTCGGCAGCCCCCTCCCGCGCCAGCCTTTCCAGTTCGGCCTGCGGCCCGAGACCCGATTCCGTCGGCTCGTCGGGGTAGTTGTACTGGAGGTCGCTCAGCGAAAACGTCAGCTCCTGCGCAAAGCGCAAGGTCTCGGCCAGCGCCTGCGGATGCCTGCGGAACAGGCGCGCCATCTCCATTGGCGGCTTCAGGTGGCGTTCGGCATTGGCGGCCAGTTGCAATCCGACCTCGGCGACGGGCGTGTTGAGGCGGATCGCGGTCAGCACGTCCTGCAGCGGGCGCCGTTCGGCGGTGTGGTAGAGAACGCCGTTGGTCGCCATCAACGGGATGCCGGCGCTCTCGGCAAACGCAGCCGCCTGCTCGATCCGGAAACGGTCATTGCCGGCATAGTCGGGCGAAACGCCAAGCCGCAGGTTCCGACCGAAACGATGCTTGAGGTCTCGAAGCAAGGCGAGACTGTCTTGCGGCCCCGCCGACAGATCGGGCAGGACCGCCAGCGACATCAGATCCCCCCATTCGAGGAGGTCGCCGCGCTGGAGAAGGGTGGCGCCCTTTTCACTTTCGTCGCGCAGGTTGGCCTGAGTCAGCATGCGGCACAGGTGCCCCCAGCCCTTGCGGTCCTGCGGATAGGCGAGAATATCCGGCGTGCCGTCGCCGAAAACCAGCCTGCAGCCGGGATGGTAGGAAAGCTTTTCCACCTTGGCCTGCTGCCAGGCTCGCACCACGCCAGCCACCGTGTTGCGGTCGGCAAGCCCGATCGCGGAAAAGCCCAAAAGCTTGGCGGCGACCACCAGCTCCTCCGGCTTGGAGGCGCCGCGCAGGAAGGAGAAATTCGACTGGATGCCGAACTCGGCATAGGGGATGACGGTCAGCGCGTTCATGCGAAGACCCCATGCAGGAACCAGCGCGGCGGGACCTGCGAGGCGCCGCCGTAGAGACCTTGCCGGTAGAGCCAGTAGCGGCGGCCGTCGGCATCCTCGATGCGGAAATAGTCGCGCGTCGATGCCAACTCGTCGCTGGGCGCCTCGCGCCACCATTCCGCCGCGATGCGTTCCGGCCCCTCGGCCCGCGTCACCCGGTAGAGCGCGCGCCGCCAGCGGAAGTTCAGCGGCGGTCCCTCGGGCATTTCGGTGGCCGGCACATCGATGGGTTCGGGCGAGCGGAACAGCCGGATCGGCCGTTCCGGCGGGAAGATGGTTTTTGGCGCCTGCAGCCTGTCCGGCCTTTTCGGCGGCGTGGTCCGGCGCGGCGCTTCGGTGAAGGGGATGGTGGCGACGGCACGCTCCGGCAGATGGCTTTCGACGACGACCGGTTGCAGCACCGCGCCATCACCAAGCCGGGCGCGGATGCGGTCGGCGAACAGCGCGATGTCGGCGCCGTCGTCGATCACCTCGCCGGCAAGGTCGGCCTGCTGCATGTCGAAAGCGGCTGATGTCAGCACCGAAAGCCGCACCAGATCGAAGCCATAGCCGGCATCGATATCCTGTTCGAGCGCGGCCAGCCGCTCATGGAACAATTTCTGGATCAGCATGGGCTCGCGCAGCGGCCGCGAGGTGCCGAGAGCGATGCGGCTGACGGCGCCGTCGACGCGAAAGAGCAGCAGCGCCAGCGTCCTGGCGCCCTCGCCGCGGCGCTCGAGGTCGATCTTCAAGGTCGTCGCCAGCATGCCCACCAGCCGTTCGATGTCCTCGGTCAGGGTGACGGGCTCGGCGAGATGGCGTTCGACCGAAAGCGGCGCGACGGGAAGGCGCGGCGACACCGCCTCGTCGAGACGGCCAAGCGCCTGGTCGAGGCGCAGGAGCAGCAAGGCGCCGAAGCGGCGGGCGAGCGGCGCGCGCGGTGCCGCCATGACGGCGCCCGCCGTGCGCAGGCCGACGCTTTCCAGGCTGGCGCGGGTCGCCGGCTCGATGCGCAGTGCGGCCAGCGGCAGGGGTGCCAGCAGCGCTTCCTCCTCGCCGCCATCGACGATGCGGTCGCCGGCAAACCGTGCCGCCGCCCAGGCCGCCCCCGGTGTCGCGGCAAGCCCGGCGCGGACGTCGAAACCCTGATGGAAGAAACGCGACAGGATGTCGTCCAGCATGGCGCGCTCGCCGCCGAACAAATGGGTGCAGCCGGTGACGTCGAGGAACAGGCCGTCCGCCCCGTCCAGCGCCACCAGTGGGGTGTAACGGTCGCACCAGTCGGCAAGGCCTTCGAGCAGGCGGCGGTCGGCCTCCGGATCGGCCTCGACGATGTCGATCGACGGATGCATGGCGCGCGCATCGGCAATGCCCATGTCGCGCTTCAGGTGCAGCGCCTCAGCCCGCTCGTCGAGGGCCGAGATGCGCTGCGCGTTGCGGTCGCGATGGCTGATCACGAGCGGTGGGTGAGATGGCGGCAGGTGATCCGACGGCCGGGAACGCCAGGACCGCCCCAGACGCTGCCGCAGGATCCTTTCCACTGCCAGATAGGGAAACCACAGAGACAGGATTCTTTGCCCGGCCTCTCTCTTCGCCCCTTCTCTCTTCGCCCGCTCTTTCGTCGAATGCGCGTTCATCGGGGTTCCACTCCAGTGTGAATTGTCCAGGCAAGGCCGTGCGGCTCTTGCCGATGGTGAGGGTGAAGGCCGGGTGGCCGATCGAGCCGGCGAGCGGCCCGGCGATGGTGTCGCGTGGTGCTGCCGGCGCCGAAGCGACGATGAGGCGGACGGGGGCCGCCGTCGGCTCGGGCTCCGCCGCCTGCCGCAGCAGGAACACCGGGCGGCCGGCACCTTGCGCCTTTGCATGCAGCCGGCGCGTCGCGGTCAGGTCCAGCCGCCGCGGATTGCCGCGGATTTCAAGAATGACAGCCGCGAGCGCCGTCATTCGGGCTGCTTCCTCGGCGACCCAGAGCGCATCGACAAGTTTTGGCGCCTCGGAAAACAGCAATTGTTCCGGCTCGATGCCGAACGAGGCATGAAGCCCCCTGGCATAGGGAAAGCCGGCTTCGCGGAAGATTTCCGTGGTGCCGATCCACAGCACCGGCAACCCTGGCGTCCGCTTAAGGATCAGGCTGGTGAGCGAAAGGGCGAAGCCGGCGACGGCCCCGGCATCGCGGGTTTGTGTGCCATGGATTTCGCTCAAGGCTGCCTTCGGCAGGCCGCCGCTCAGGGCGGCATCGAGACGCTCGACGCCGGTGGGAAGGTACGCATCCGGCAAAGCCGCGGCAATGCCGCGCCGGACGATAGTGCGGTCGGTATTGGACGTGACATCCGTGCTGACGTCAGCATCAAGGGGCGCGCCAACCGGCGCCCGCAGGCGCTCGGGCAGCGTTCCCTCGATTTTCGCGATCTGGCGGCGCAGGGCAAAAACAGTCTCCCGCGCCACGGCGGTCATCGCCATGACGGTCAGCTTCCACTCACAATTGTTCCTGTTATGTTCCCTAGGATTCCAGAGGGGGCCGGAAGAGTCAAGCGGAGTCATGGGGAATTTATTCCTCTCCACCTGATGATGCAGGCACATCGGCCCGTTCATTTGCCGATTCCGGTGCGAAAGCCTATATGCCCGGGATCAAAGGACAAAGCATGGCCCGCATCTACAAGACCCGCACCTGGCACGACGAACTCTCGCCCTCGATGGAGGAAATGGAGTTCCTGGCGCTGGAGGCGTATGCCCATCTGCCGGAGGATTTTCGCAAGCTGACCGGCGAGATCGTCATCCAGATCGCCGAGTTCCCGACCGACGAGATCATGGACGATCTATCGCTGGAGACGCCCTTCGACCTGCTCGGGCTGTTCGAGGGACGCGGCATCGCCGAGCGCTGGAATCCGCAGACCGGCGAAGGCCCGAACCGCATCACGCTCTACCGCCGCGCCATCCTCGACTACTGGTCCGAGAACGAGGAAACGCTGGGCGACATCGTCACCCACGTGCTGATCCACGAGATCGGCCACCATTTCGGACTGTCCGATGACGACATGGAGAAGATCGAAGAGGCGGCGGAGTAATTGATTCCTACGCCGCGTGAACTGTCCATTCCTCTCGAGTCGGATCAGAACCCAGCGGCGGCAAAGGCCTCTAAGATCTCGATTCAGGCAGGTTGGTCATCCGGCTGATGAAAAGATGCAGCGCCTTGCGCACGGCGAGCGATGGCGCCTCGGACGGATGCCACAGCGGAAAATGACCATCAACCGCCATTCGTGCCAACCCATAGACAAATGCACGAGCGGCAAGAACCAGATGATCGAAGTCCGTGTTCGCAGCCAACCGACCCTGTTGTTGCGCCTGGGTCAGCAGGTCGATCATCTTCCGGCGAATGGCTTCATTCTGACCCCGAAGACTGTCCGACCCGTCGAAATCAATCAGCGTTCGGGAACTGATGATCTGGAAATGCGTGGGATTGGCAATCGCCCATTCCAGATAGCCTTGTCCGATTGCTTCGAAGGCCACGACGGGATCCGCGCTGTCGACTTCTGAAAGTGCATTGGCGACGGCCTCTGTCAGCCGGCTCATGGCCTGTTCGGCGACCGCGGTCAGCAGCGCTGTTTTCGACTGAAAATGCCGGAAGGGCGCGCCGGGGGAAACGCCGGCCCGCTTTGCGGCTTCGCGCACGCTCACATTGTCGGGGCCGCCTTCCTCGACAAGTTGAATTGCAGCATCGATCAGCGTGTCTCGCAAATTGCCATGGTGGTAGCTGGCGCGGCGAGGCGTCTTGGCTTCTGCCATCTCGTTCCCTTCGTTCGGTAGAACTGCTTCACGCGTCCGTAGCATGATTCCGCAATTTATGTAATCACCGTTTACAACTCCGGCAAGAGAATGTAAGCAGCGATTACAGATGGGATCGGAACAGGCCCGCGGTCTTCGCGGCCGCCGTTTTCCCAGATGAGGAGACGACCATGCTCGCCACAACCGCCGAACCCCGCCGTCCGCAATCGCTCATTTCGCTTCAGAGGCCAACCGAAGGACCTCGGCACGAAGAGAATTCCACGACTGTCCGGTCGAGCGCGGCTGTGCCCAGCGCTACGCTCTATCGGCTTGCTTCCGTCGCCGGGGTGGGAAGCGCGCTTATTCTTCTGGTCAACGCGGCTAAACGCAGCTCGCTCATCGCGACCACCGATCTGACGCAACTTCTGGCGCCAGTCGCCGAGATCTTGGCGCTTGGTCTTGTCGTAGGCCTGTTTCTTGCATTTGGCCGGCGCGCGGGCCTGTTCGGCACGGTCGCTTTTGTCGTCAACTTCGTGGCATTGGCAAGTTTGGTCGGCGTGGAAGTGGTGATCAATCTCGTATTTTCGAAACTTCCGCCGACAACCATCATCGACCTGCGCGCCGGGCCTCTCGGGCTGGCTCTGGTCGTCAGTTCAGTTCTTTTTCTGCTTGGGACGCTCGCGTTTGTAATCTCCCTTGTCGTTGCAAGAGGCGTGCCGCGCATTCCACTCGCTCTCTATTTCATTGGCGCGGTGCCTATCGCGCTCCGTGCGTTCGTGCCGGAGTTGGCTCTTGACCTGGGCTTGGTGACGCTTGCGGCGGCGATCGCCTGGCTGGCCGGGTGGCTGTGGATGCGAGCGCCGACTACCAGTCGCTGAGCTTGGTGTCCGGTCCGTATTCCTGTCCATCGATATCCTTCACGACGGCCTGGCCGCAGCGCATCGTCTTGGCCTTCTTATCGTAAGCATAGGTCGGCGAGCCGAACAGGTGCCAGCCCTTGTTCAGCGCCGCCGTCACCTTGTGGCAGAAGCTGGCGTCGTCCGGGCCGGTCAGAAAGCGGTAGAGTTTCATAGGGTGATTCCTGTCGTGAGTAGCCCGCAAGCATAGGGCTGATATCATGCGTCGATGGCGGCTGCCTTCGCCAGCAGTTTTTCGGCCTGCGCCAGGTGCAGCCGCTCGACCATCCTTCCGTTCAGCGCAATCACCCCTTTGCCGGCATTTTCGGAAAGCTCGAAGGCCTCTTTCACCGAGCGCGCCTCGGCCACCGCCCCGGGCGACGGTGCAAAGGCCCGATTGGCGGCTTCGATCTGGGCCGGGTGGATAAGCGATTTGCCGTCGAACCCCATGGCCGCGGCTTCCGTGCACTCACGGGCGAAAGCGTCGAGGTCGCGGAAATCGTTGGAGACGCCGTCGAGCATGTCGATGCCGCCGGCGCGCGCGGCAAGCAGCATCTGCATCAGCCAGGGCACGAGATAGCGCCGGTCAGGTGTGACCAGCACGCCGGTCTCCTTGACCAGATCATTCGTTCCGGCAACGAAACAGTCAAGCCGCGAGGCCGGATCGCGGCCAAGCTCGGCAATGGCGCCGATGTTGAGCATGGCCTTGGGCGTCTCGATCATCGCCCATAGTTTCACCGCATCGGGGGCAAAATTGTCGTCGAGCACGTCGCCGACTTCCAGAATGTCGCGCGGCGTGTCGACCTTGGGCAGCAGGAGGCCGTCAGGCTCGCATTTGGCCATGGCAAGCAGATCGTCGGCACCCCATTCGCTGGACAGCGCGTTGACGCGCACGATCATCTCGCAGCGGCGGCCAATATCGTTGACAACCGGACGTTTGGCCAAAATGCCCGCCAGTTTTTCGCGGGCGGCGATCTTGTCGGCCGGTGCGACGGCGTCTTCGAGGTCGATGATGATTGCGTCGCTGGAAAGCTGCGCGATCTTGGCTAGCGCCTTGTCGTTGGAGGCCGGGATGTAGAGTACGGAGCGGCGCGGGCGGTAGGTTTCCATGGGTGATCTATGCCGCGTGCGGTTGGTCGAGGCAAGCGCCGGAGCAATGGATCAGGTGAAGTTTGCGCGGGGTCAGCCAATCGTCAAGATCAGCGCTGCCCCTCATCTGCCTGCCGGTGTCCAGCCGATAGATGGGTAACAGTTTGAACCGGATACATAGGTAACAGTTTTCCCCCTTATGATTGGTTCGTCGGCGCGCCAAGCGGTTTGGTTGGCGCGGCGCGGCGACGAACCAGTTTCGTGTGCTTGTGGTCGATGAAGCCGAGCGGATGGGCATAGAAGCGCATCGCCCATTCGCCGTTCTCGGTCTCTTCGATGGCAACCGGCTCGCCTGCCAGCGTGGCCGAGACGTAGATTTCGGCGCCCTGCCATTTGACGGCGCCGTTCTGGCGCACGCTGCGCACCGCCGCCTCGGCCGGATAATCCGGCTCGGGGGTCGTCTTGGGCATGGGACGGGTCGAGGGACGGTAATGCTGTGCTGGGGTGTCCATGCCAAGCGCCTCGTGCGGGCGCTCCTCATTGTAGCTGCGCCGGAAGGCCTCGAACGCCTGGGCTTGAGCCGCCCTGTCGGCCTCCGGTGCCTTGGCCATCGGCAGCATGGTCAGGTGGAAACGCTCATGGCGCCCGTTCTGCTGCGGCTTGCCCGGCTGGATGCGCTCAAGGGCGATGCCGAGCTTGATGAAGCGCGCCGCAAGCGGCGTCAGCCCGGTGACGCCGGTCGACGCAAATGGTGAGCCATTGTCGCTTCTGAAGCGATCCGGCAGGCCGTTCTCCTCAAACAACCGCTCAAACACCGGCCAAGCCTCCTCATCCGCCGTCGAACTCGTTGCCTCGAGCCCCAACAGGTAGCGGCTCGACACATCCATCACCGTCAGCGGTTCGCAGCGCCACTGGTCGCGGGTCCGAAACCAGCCCTTGTGGTCCCCGGTCCACACCGCGTTCGGCTCCGAAGCTTCCGGCCATGGGCCATTGCCTGCCGCCTTCCAGCGTTTGCGCCTGCGCCCCACAAGTCCATGCCGCTTCAGTATCTCACCAGCCGTCGAGACCGCTGGCCAGCCGCCGCAGGGCTCCGCACGCTTGAGCCTGGCAATGATCTTCTTGGGCCCCCACAGCGGATGCGCCTCTTTCATAGCCACGATCCGCTCCACCACATCCGCGGCCGTCGCCCGGCCGTGATTGAGCGGCGCACGCGGCAGATCATGCAGGCCCACCGGCCCAAGCTCCCGGTAGCGTTCAAGCCATTTGTAGCCGGTCTTGCGAGAGATCTCGAAGGCCGCACACAATTGCGTCATCGTCTCCTCGCCAGAAAGGCATTCCACCACAAACCGAAGCCGTTCATCCATGAGTACAGTCTCTCGCCAAACCATCGCCGGTCCTCCCGGCGAGGAAGAAAACTGTCACCCATCTAATCAGTCCATTCTGTTACCTATCTATCCGGTTCGGACAACTCCCTCAACTCCCCGTATAGTGGCGGGGAGAAGGACGCTCTCACCGTCGATTTCGCCAATAGCCAACCTTGCGGAAAAGGCGCCAGCGCTGCGGCCAGCCCCCCTCACCCCGTTTACGGGGAGAGGATGCCGGCAGGCAGGTGAGGGGCGGCGCCAACGTTTGGAAAGGATGTGCGCAGCGCACCAGCCCTGAAGCGCAGGCCCTGCACGAAAACTGCACACGCTTGCGGAAAACCTCCTCGGATCCGCCCTGCCGTTTCCCTGCCGGCCTGCGAGACAGGCGGCATGCACAAGCGAGCAAAACCCCGTCTGCCCTACCGGCTGCGCAACGAGGGCTGGTGGCTGGTCGATCAGCCGCGCGCGACGGCGATCCGCATTCCCTTCGCCCGCAAGAGCCCGTCGGCAATCCGGCTGGGAGCCATCAGGAAAGCCAGGTCATGACATCGTTGTTCGCTGCCGCGCCGAGCTATTGCAGACGCTTCGGTATCGCCATCCTGCTGGTCGCGGCAGCGACGAAGGCTGGCATCGTACCCTCCAGCAGAACTGGCGGGCCTGGAGCTTTCGCGACTGGCGGCTGCTCGGGTATCTCGACAGCAAGGGGCCGTTCGTGGTTCCTCACCGTATCGAACCTTACCTGCCGGGCCGCTGATCGATGCCGCATCACATCCTCGTCGCCGACGATGATCCGCATATCCGCGAGGTGATCTGCTTTGCGCTGGAAAAGGCCGGCATGCGGACGCAGGCGGTGGCCGACGGTGCCGCCGCTTTGCAGGCGATCGGACGGCGAGCACCTGATCTGATCGTGCTCGACATCGGCATGCCTGAGATGGACGGGCTGGAGGTCTGCCGGCGGCTGCGGCACACATCCGATGTGCCGGTGCTGTTCCTGTCGGCGCGTGACGAGGAGATCGACCGCATCCTCGGCCTCGAAATGGGCGGCGACGACTATGTGACAAAACCGTTCAGCCTGCGCGAACTGGTCGCTCGCGTCAACGTCATCCTGCGGCGCGCCCGCCCGGCGTCGCCCCAACCGGCCGACGACAGGCAGTTCGCGCAGGGCAAACTGGCCCTGGTGCCTGCCAGCCATGCCGCCAGCTTCGACGGTAAGCCGCTTGCCCTGACAGGGATAGAGTTCTCGATCCTGAAAGGGTTTCTGGCGCGGCCGACGCATGTGCTCGACCGCGACGCGGTGATGGCCAGTGCCTATGCAGGCAACATCCATGTCGCCGGCCGCACCGTCGACAGCCATATCCGCAACATCCGCGCCAAGCTGGCGGCGGTGGGTTGCCTGGATGTCATCGAGACCGTGCATGGCGTCGGCTTCCGGCTCGGCCGATGCGGCTGACGACTTCGCGAAAATGGATCGGCCGCAAATGGCGGCCTCGCCTCGCCACGGTCGTCGTCGCCATCCTGATCATGGTGATGGCCTTGCCGCTGGTCGGCCTGTTCTTCTTCCGGCTCTACGAGAACCAGCTGATCCGCCAGACCGAGGCGGAGCTGATCGCGCAAGGGGCGGCCATCGCCGCCATCTATGCGCGGGAAGTGCGCGACGCCGGCATTGCATCGGACAAACTCGGCGCATCGATGCCGCGGGCGGGTGGGAGTTCAAGCCGAAGTGCCGATCTGGACCCGCTGTACAGGCCGATCGAGCCGCGGCTCGATCTGGCCTCCGACTATGTACTTCCCACCCGGCCGGCGGCCGTGGCTGCAATCGCCGATCCCGCCTTCGCGGCGATCGGGGTACGCCTGTCCGGCGTTCTCGACGCCACGCAGAAAACCACGCTGGCCGGCTTCCGGCTGCTCGACCCCCGAGGCGTCGTCATTGCCGGACGCGGCGAGGTCGGGCAGTCGCTTGGCGCGGTCGAGGAGGTGCGCGAGGCACTCAGCGGCCGCCACGCAAGCGCGCTGCGGCTGCGCATCCCCGACCAGCCGGCGCCGCCGCTCTATTCGGTCAGCCGGGGCACCAAGGTGCGTGTCTTCGTCGCCTTGCCAGTGGCCGTCGATGGCAGGGTCGCCGGCGTCGTCTATGTGTCGCGGACGCCCAACAACATCATAAAACATCTCTATGGCGAGCGCGGCAAGGTGACGTTGGCGGCCATCGCCATTCTCGGCGGCACGCTGCTCATCGGCCTGGTTTTCCTGCGCACCGTCAGCCGGCCGATCTACGCGCTGATCGACCGCACCGAGCGCATTGCAGCCGGTGACCGCGAGGCGATCCAGCCGCTCGACCACCACGGCACATACGAGATGGCGGAGCTGTCCGCAGCCTTCCTCGATATGGCCGAAAAGCTGCAGGCGCGCTCGGACTCCATCCAGACTTTTGCCACCCATGTCTCGCATGAGCTCAAATCGCCGCTGACGGCGATCCAGGGCGCGGCCGAGCTGCTGCGCGATTCAGGCAGCGCGATGGACGATACGGAGCGGCGGCGTTTCTCAAACAACATCGTCACCGACGCGGGGCGGCTGAATCTGCTGGTGCGGCGCCTGCTTGACCTGGCGCGCGCCGAAAACCTTGCGCCGAGCGGCGAAAGCACCTCGATTGGCGCGGCACTGGCGCTGCTTCCCGTCGACAACAGGCTGGCGGTTCGCGTCGAGGCCGGCGGCGATCTGGCTTTGCGCATATCGGCGGAGAACGCGGCAATCGTGCTTGCCAATCTCATAGACAATTCCGCCAGGCACGGCGCGACGCAGGTTTCGGTCACGGCAGCGGGCGCCGGTGGCAAGGCAACCATTCAGGTCGATGACGACGGTGCCGGCATTTCGCCGAGCAACCGGGCGCGCATTTTCGAGCCATTCTTCACCACGCGGCGCTCTACCGGCGGCACCGGCATGGGCCTCGGCATCGTGCTGGCCCTCCTGAAAGCGCATGATGGTATGATCGCGCTGGTTGACTCCGAGCGCGGCACGCGCTTCGAGATCATCTTGCCGGTCGCGTGAGGACGCGGGCAGAGGATCGGAGAAAAACGTGCGCTACGACATCGTCATCATCGGCGGGGCCATCGTCGGATCCTCGGTCGCCTATTATCTGCGCGAGGAAGGGTTTTCCGGCTCGATCGCCTTGATCGAGCGCGATCCGCGGTTCGCCCACGCGGCAACGACGCTGTCCATGGCCTCGATCCGCCAGCAATTCTCGATCCCCGAAAACATCCGCCTGTCGCAGTTCACGCTAAAGCTGTTCCGGCGGCTGAAGGAAGAGTTCGGCGCGGACGCCGATATCGGCTTTCGCGAAGGCGGCTATCTCATCCTGGCCGGCGAGGACGGCTTGCCGATCCTCAAGAGCAATCACGAGGCGCAGATGGCCGAGGGCGCCGACATCGTTCTCGAGGACGCGGAGCAGCTGGTGCGCCGCTTCCCGTGGCTGTCGGCCGAGGGCATCACCGCCGGCGCCTATGGCCGGACTGGCGAGGGCTGGTTCGACGCGCACGCGATGCTGATGCTGTTCCGCAAGGCGCTGCGCGAGAAGAAGATCGATTTCATCACCGCTGATGTCACCGGTATTGCGCGCGACGGCAACCGCGTTACCAGCGTCAGCCTCGACAATGGCCAGACGCTGGAGGCCGGCATCGTCGTCAACGCCGCCGGGCCGAACGCCGGCAAGGTCGCTGCGATGGCCGGGCTGGCGCTGCCGGTCGAGCCGCGCAAGCGCAACGTCTTCGTTTTCGAGGCGCGCGAGAAATATGCCGACATGCCGCTGTTGGTCGATCCCTCCGGCATCTATGTGCGCCCGGAAGGCTCGGTCTATCTCACCGGCGGGGCCGAACCGGAAGAGGGCGACGGCCCGGCCGCCCCCGGGGATTTCGAGGTCGATTGGCCGCTGTTCGAAGAGGTGATCTGGCCCGTGCTGGCGACCCGCATTCCAGCCTTCGAAGCGATCAAGCCGACGCGGGCCTGGGCCGGCCACTACGACTACAACACACTCGATCAGAACGCGGTGATCGGCCCGCATCCCGAGGTCGGCAATTTCCTGTTCGCCAACGGATTCTCCGGCCACGGCCTGCAGCAGGCGCCGGCGGTCGGCAAGGCGCTGGCCGAGCTGATCGTGCATGGGGGTTATCGCACGGTGGATTGTTCCGCGTTCGGCTATGACCGGATTGCGGAAGGGCGGGCGTTCCGGGAATTGAATGTGATTTGAGCGAGGTTGCGGAACGGAACCTGTTCCGAAGCGATCCTTCCCATCTCAAGCTGTTGCAAGTCAGGTGATCCCTTGCGGCCGAAAACCGGAGCCAATTTCGGGTGACATCCATCGTGGCTTGCGCCACCGCGCACAAACAGTTGCCTTTTATTTGCCGCCGGCTTTGTGTAAACCGGCGTCAGCAAATTCCCCCGCAACGAAAATACGGGCAAAAGCCATGGAAAAATTCACCAAGCTCACCGGCGTCGCCGCTCCGATGCCGATCGTCAATGTCGACACCGACATGATCATCCCGAAGGATTATCTGAAGACGATCAAGCGCACCGGGCTCGGCACCGGCCTGTTCGCCGAAATGCGCTACAACGACGACGGTTCGGAAAATCCGGATTTCGTGCTCAACAAACCGGCCTATCGCAAGGCGCAGATCCTGGTCGCCGGCGACAATTTCGGCTGTGGCTCAAGCAGAGAGCACGCGCCGTGGGCGCTGCTCGACTTCGGCATCCGTTGCGTCATCTCGACCTCGTTCGCCGACATTTTCTATAACAACTGCTTCAAGAACGGCATCCTGCCGATCACCGTCAGCCCAGAGGATCTCGAGAAGCTGATGGACGACGCGTCGCGCGGCTCCAACGCCACGGTGTCGGTCGATCTCGAAGCCAAGGAAATCCGTGGACCGGATGGCGGCGTGGTCACGTTCGACCTCGACGACTTCAAGCGGCACTGCCTGCTCAACGGGCTCGACGACATCGGCCTGACCATGGAGAAGGCCGGCGCCATCGCTTCGTTCGAGAAGAAGAACGCCGAACAGCGCCCGTGGGCCTGAGCGGCACGCTCCGGGCGGATAGGCCCCGGCCGCTTTCAAGCCGGGTTCGTTGCGACTGAGTGGAGGGACGGTCATGACTCGTTCGCTTCTTGCCGGCACCTGCGGGCTGGCGTTTCTTCTGCTGACTGCCGTGGGCCACGCCCAGACACAGACGCCCGCCGCGTCGGCGGCCGAAAAGCCTGCCACGGATCAGGGGACAGACGCCGCCGACGCTTCGGATGACGACAAACAGGCGCCTGTGCCATTCGAGGGCGGCCAGCTGACCATCACCCAACCGGAGCAGGACGGTGAGAAGGTGCTTGCCTTCGACGGCAAGCAGCTGGCCACCAACTATGACGTCTTCTTCGACAGAATAGTCGAGGTCGGCGGCGTCAAGGTGGCGCTGTTCGATGTCGGCGATGGCGGCAATCAATGCGGGCCGGCGACAGTGATCGTCTGGAAGCCGGAAGGCGGCACCATCCAGAGCACCACCGTCGAACAGGACCAGTGCGGTGCGCCGCCATCGGCGGTGTCCGACAACGCCATCTATTTCGTGCCCTATCTGTTGCCGGGGGATCAGAAGCCGGCCTTGCAGTGGTCGCCGACGGACGGGCTGACGATTTCGGGCAATCTGAGCTATATGCCGGAACCCGGCACGGACTGGAAGGACATCGATCCGGAAAAGTACCAGAACATCATCGATGCCTTCCACAACGAGGCTGTCTACAAGGAAGCCGAAAAGCTGCTGGGCAAGGACATGCCCGACATGGCGACCAGCCTGCTGGTCGGCGGCGGCACGGAAAAGACAGCGTCGGGCGCCTTCTACGCCAGCGGCTGCGTGCCGCATGACTGCGGCGGCAATGACGGTTTCATGGCGGTCGACCCGGCCAAGCACAAACTCTATTTCGCCCGCCGCGGCGACAATGGCGAGCCGAACGCCTGGCCGCCGGTGGCGACATGGCCGGCCGATGTGAAAGAGGCGCTGGACAAGGCGCAGGGGTCGGCGAATTAGGTATTTTGCGCGACGGCGGCCGCACCGTCGTCGTGTTGCGGAAAGGAATTGTCCGCCGCGATCCTTCACACCCCCCTCTGCCCTGCCGGGCATCTCCCCCGCAAGGGGGGAGATTGGCAGCTTCGGCGCTCTGCCATCTCTGCAACGTTGGTAATTGGCGAAAGCATTCATGATATGCGATCTCCCTCCTTGCGGGGGAGATGGCCGGCAGGGCAGAGGGGGGTGCTGCCCCGCCGGCATCGAGGTTTGCACCGCCGATCCCTCTGCGTTGGCCCATGGCCGGACCGGCATCTTGCCTGCAGAATGGCCGCCACAATTCTGTGAGGACACCCATGCGAAAACTGATCTCCACCGGCTCGCCGTTCGAAAAAACCGCCGGTTATTCACGCGCGGTGGTGCAGGGCGATTGGTGTTTCGTGTCCGGAACGACCGGCTACGACTATGCGACGATGACGATGCCGGATACGGTCGAAGCACAGACGCGCAATTGCCTGGCGACGATCGGCAAGGCGCTTCATGACGGCGGCTTCGAAATGGCCGACGTGGTGCGGGCGCATTACTACATCACCGACCAGGCCTTCGTGGATATGGTCTTCCCGATCCTCGGCGAGACGTTCGGCGACATCAGGCCGGCGGCGACGATGATCGTCTGCCAGCTCAACAGACCGGAAATGAAGATCGAGATCGAAGTGACGGCGCTGCGGCGCACGGCATGAAAGGCGGGCGGATGAAAGTCCGGCGTATCGTCGCCAACATCGAGACACCTGATATCGCCGCGGCGAAGCGCTTCTACCAGGACGTGCTCGGCCTCGATGTGCTCATGGATCTTGGCTGGATCGCCACCTACGGTTCCGATGAAAAGATGCAGGTGCAGGTCAGCTTCATGGCGCAAGGCGGCTCCGGCACGCCGGTGCCGGATCTCTCGATCGAGGTCGACGATGTCGATGCGGCGCTCAATGCCATGAAGACCGCCGGCTTCGTCATCGAATACGGACCGGCCGACGAGCCCTGGGGCGTGCGGCGCTTCTATGTGCGCGATCCGTTCGGCCGGCTGGTCAACATTCTCTCGCATCGGTAGCCGGGCCACAGGACTCCCCGACGCTGGCGGGACAGCACCCCCCTCTGTCCTGCCGGACATCTCCCCCGCAAGGGGGGAGATTGGCAGTTTCGTCGTCCTACCCATTTCCACGCCAACGATTGGCGAAGGCCGAAGTAACATTCGATCTCCCCCCTTGCGGGGGAGATGCCCGGCAGGGCAGAGGGGGGTGTGAAGGATCTCGGCGCTCGTCCCCTTGCGCACGGGCCGCCTGGCGTTTAGCAAGGCCGCGGTTCAAATTCTTTCTGGGACGGTTCTCCATGGCAACGAAGCATCTTTTCCTGCTCCCCGGCGACGGCATCGGTCCGGAGGCCATGGCCGAGGTCAAGAAACTGATCGCTGTCATGAACGACAAGCTCGGCAGCGATTTTTCCACTGACGAGGGCCTGGTCGGCGGCTGCGCCTATGATGCGCATGGCGCGGCGATCTCCGACGCCGATATGGCAAAGGCAATAGCGGCCGACGCGGTGCTGTTCGGCGCCGTCGGCGGTCCGACATGGGACGCGGTGCCTTACGAGGTGCGCCCCGAAGCCGGCCTGCTGCGCCTGCGCAAGGACATGGAGCTGTTCGCCAATCTGCGCCCGGCCATCTGCTATCCAGCACTTGCGGCGTCCTCCTCGCTCAAGCAGGAGGTGGTCGAAGGTCTCGACATCTTGATCGTGCGCGAGCTGACCGGCGGCGTCTATTTCGGCGAGCCGAAGCAGATCATCGATCTCGGCAATGGCCAGAAGCGCGGCATCGACACGCAGGTTTACGACACGTTCGAGATCGAGCGCATTTCGGGCGTCGCCTTCGAACTCGCACGCACCCGCAAGAACCACGTCACCTCGATGGAAAAGCGCAATGTGATGAAGTCGGGCGTGCTGTGGAACGAAGTCGTCACCCAGACCCACAAGGCGCGCTATTCAGACGTCAAGCTCGACCACATGCTGGCCGATGCCGGCGGCATGCAGCTGGTGCGCTGGCCGAAGCAGTTCGACGTCATCGTCACCGACAATCTGTTCGGCGACATGCTGTCCGACATCGCCGCCATGCTGACCGGCTCGATCGGCATGCTGCCGTCGGCCTCGCTCGGCGCGCCTGATGTGAAGACCAAGAAGCGCAAGGCGCTGTACGAGCCGGTGCACGGCTCGGCGCCCGACATTGCCGGCAAGGGCATTGCCAACCCGATCGCCATGATCGCCTCCTTCGCCATGTGCCTGCGCTATTCCTTCGGCATGGTTGATGAGGCCGACCGTGTCGAAGGCGCGATCGCCGCCGTGCTCGACGCAGGCCTGCGCACCAAGGATATTTTCTCTCCCGGCATGACCGAGGTCGGCACCGTTGAGATGGGCGACGCGATCATCGCCAGGTTCCTGGGCTGATCCTATGGCGGTCGACGTCCGCTGGGCGACGATCGAGGACGCCGCGGCACTCGCGGCCATACTGTGCGAGATGGCGGAGCATTACCGGCAGCCGCCTCTCGATGCCGACCGGGCCCTATCTGCTGCACGCAAATGGCTTGGTGAGGAAAGCCCGGCCTATCCGCATTTCGCGCTCGCCTTCGTCGACGGCGGGGTCAGCGGCTTGGCGTCGGTGGCGATCGCACATCCAGGTATCGATCTTGAGCGGCTGCTGTTCCTCAAGGACCTGTTCGTGCGCGACAACATCCGCAACGCCGGCGTCGGCCGAGCGCTGATCGGCTTTCTCGCAGATCATTGCCTCAGCCACGGTATTGGCCGTATCGACCTGACCACCGAAGATTGGAACGAGGGCGCGTTGCGTTTTTACGAGCGGCTCGGCGCCCAACGCCACGGCCAGAAGGTATTTCTCAGGCTTTCGAACGACGACTTGAAGGCGATCGCCCCTAGACCCTGACGCCTGCCGGCACCTGGCCCCAGGGGTTTTCGCCCACCTGGGACTCGATCAGCCCGAAGACCAACAAGACCGCTTCGCCGATAACTGGGATGAAGCAGATCAAGACAAGCCAGCCACTCAGGCCGATGTCGTGAAGACGCCGCACGGTAAGCGCGATCCACGGCAGGCCGAATGCCAGGAGGAAGACAATGGCGGGTAGGAATCCGATCGACGTCCTGCCCGCATTGATGCCGAAGCCGTTGATGGCCAGATTGACGAGTATCCCGAAGCCAGGCAGCGTCACCAGCACAAGATTAAAGCATAGCCAAAAGGCCCAGAATTCCTTGCGGCGGGCGCGTCCGTTGAAATTGAAATAGTTCAGGCTCACCGTGTTCCGGAAGTATGCCCACAGTCCCGTGGAACGAGTGGACCGGTTTTCGTCGGTACGGCCGAGCTGGCCGCCGGGGGGTGACGAGATCGTGGTCGAACTCACGGCCACGTAACGATCTGAATCAGGGGGCGGCCCTCGTCAGCGGCACCCTCGTCGAATTCCAGCCGGATGACGGCACGGCGCGCAATAACGGACGAAGAACGCTTGCCGTCGACTCCATTGATGTAGCCGTAGTCCTGATCCTTCGTAGTGAAGCACCGCGCCCTGCATGCCCTACCCCCATCCATGCCGCGATGAGAATACTATCCAGGGTTGCGGTAGACTGCAATATGCACGCCAGATTAAACTCGGACGCCCGTGGGCACCGGCCCCCACTGGTTTTCCCGTGCCTGCGTCGGGATCAGCGCGAAGACCAGGATGATCAGGCTGCCGATGGTCGGGATGAGCACCACCAGGTAAAGCCAGCCCGAAAGCCCGATGTCATGGATGCGGCGGACGGTCATGCCGAGGCTGGGCAGGAGGGTCACCAGCACGAAGGTGCCGCAAAGGCCAACGGTTACAGCCGCCGACACGCCTTCGCCAAAGGCAGACCCAAAAGCAGATAATGACAGTCGAGCGTTCCGATGCCAGCGTCGTGACTGAGGACAAAGAGGTCACAAGGCCTCCGAGACTGGCCATCGATGCCACCGGCCTGATGTTCTGGCCGCCCGGCGAGGGTCTGGCAGGCATCCCACGGGTGGAAAGCTTTCTCATCAACGCGGCCCTGGCCGATCCCGACCCTCGCGGAGGTGGTGGCGTTCAGGTCGGGCCGGTTTCGGCCTCTGGCGCCTTTCGAACAGGAGCATGTCGCGACGGGCGAGATCTCGCCTTGGCGCGTCAAAAAATGGCCGGGAAGACGCATAGCGCTATCGGAAGCTTTCGAGGCGGTGAGGCAATATCCGTGGGGCAAGCGCGATACCGACCGTCACCTTGCCAGGACGGTGACCAACGGCAGGAAGGGAATTGGGTTCCAAGCGACAAGGCTGCTGATCTTCGCCTATCGCCTGTACCGGCGGGTCGGGTTGGGCTTGCGACTGGAGGCTGAGCCCCTTGCCGCGCGGGGCGGAGCCGGGTCCGGTGCTCATCAGCCATCACATCCTGACCTCGGAAGACCGATCCGCCGTCTCGGGTGGCGCCGGCGACGTTGCTTTCCTTTGCCACGATCTCATCCCGGCATTGCGCCCGGACCTGCTCGGTGCGGGCACGCGCGAGACCCGCTTCGGATCCTATCTCGAGCACCTCGTCCGCTCCGGCGCGCCGGCGTTTTGCGCCTCCGACGAAGTCGGTGCCACGCTGACCGATCATATGCGCAAAGCCGGAATCGCCGCGCCGGTCGTGTATCGTTTTCCAATGCCCTCCATCCTGCACGAGACGGCATCGCGCGCCGGCAAGACTTCGCGCATCGAAGTCGCCGAGCCGTTCGTGCTCTATTGCTCGACCATCGAAGTCCGCAAGAACCACATCCTGCTGGCGCGGATCTGGCAGCAGGCGCTTGACGAAGGCGTCAAGCTGCCGAGGCTCGTCTGCGCCGGGCGCTGGGGCTGGATGATCGAGCCGCTGCGCGCTTTTCTCAAGGCCCATCCCAAGCTGCTCGAGCAAGTCACGTTCACCGGGCTGATCAGCGATGAGGAGCTCATCCGATACTATCGCAGCGCCTCTTTCGGCGTCTTTCCTTCGCATATCGAAGGCTGGGGCTATGGAGCCTCCGAATGCCTCGACTTCGGCATTCCTGTCATCGTCTCGACGGCGCCGTCGCTGATCGAGGCGAGCGGCGGCCTGATGCCGGCAATCGATTCGCAGGACCAGCAAGGCTGGTATGCGGCGATCCGCAAGATGGCGGAGGACCATGCGTGGCGTTCCTCGCTGGTGGGGCGCATCGCCCAAAACCATCGGCCAACACCGGCGACGGCAAGCTGGGCCGCCATCAAGGCAGGCCTGCAGGCCAGCGCGTCCCGCCGATCAAGGTTTTAGGAAGGCCGCTTCTTCGCCTTCTTGTGCTTTGGCGCGCCTGTGTTGTCGAATTTCGGCTTGCCCGGGTTTTTCGCCCACGGCTTTGCCTCATGCGCGGTCGCCGGACGCTGATCGGCTGAGGCCGGTGCGCGTTTCTCGAATTTCCGCTTCGGCGCGGTTGGGTCGAACGTTCCTTTGCCGCGATGTGGTTTCTTGTCGGGGCTCGGAGCCTGGTAGCCCGCGCGCGACAGGTCGGGCTGGCCGTCCAACCGCTTCACCAGAACGTTGCCTTGCAATTTGCGGTCGGGACCGATCGCGGCCAGGAAGCGGTCGGCCCAGTCGGCGGCGATCTGCACGAAGGTCTCTTCCGGTTGCATCTTGATGGCGCCGATCTCGCGCTTGCTAATGCTGCCGGTGCGGCACAGCATCGGGATCAGCCAGCGCGGTTCGGCATTCTGCCGGCGCCCGATCGACAGCGAGAACCAGACGCTGGCGCCGAAATCGTCGCGGCGGCTGGGTGCCTCGTCGCGGCCTGCGAAACCTTCGCCCGCCGGTCTTTCACGCGATGGCGTGAACGGCGCGATTTCCATGAGATCCTCGGGCGCCGAGCGGCTGGCGCGGCACTGGCGCACGAAGGCGGCGGCCACCTGTTCGGCGCCATGTTTGGCGAGCAGCGCGTCGATGAAGCCGCGCTCGTCCTCCTTCACCGGTTCGTCGAAGACCGGATCGGCAATGATGCGTTCGTCGTCGCGCCGTATCACGTCGTCGGCCGAGGGGGGGCTCGCCCACGTCGCCTTGAGGCCGGCGTTCTGCAACAGCCGTTCGGTGCGCTTGCGGGCGCTGTTGGGCACGATCAGCGCGCTGACGCCCTTGCGCCCGGCGCGGCCGGTGCGGCCGCTGCGGTGCAGCAGCGTTTCCGGGTTGGTCGGCAGGTCGGCGTGGATGACCAGTTCGAGGTTGGGCAGGTCGATGCCGCGCGCCGCCACATCGGTGGCGATGCAGACCTTTGCGCGGCCGTCGCGCATGGCCTGCAACGCGTGGCTGCGTTCGTTCTGGCTGAGCTCGCCGGACAGTGCGACAACAGAGAAGTTGCGGTTGTTGAAGCGCGCGGTCAGATGATTGACGGCGGCACGTGTGTTGCAGAACACCAGCGCGTTCTTCGCCTCATAGAAACGCAGCACGTTGATGATGGCGTTTTCCCGGTCGGGCTGGGCGACGCTCAGCGCCCGGTATTCGATGTCGAGATGCTGCTTTTCCTCGCCGGCGGCCGAAATGCGCACGGCATCGCGCTGGTACCCTTGCGCGAGCGTGGCGATGGAACGCGGCACGGTGGCCGAGAACATCAGCGTGCGGCGCTCGGCGGGTGCGGCGTCGAGGATGAATTCGAGGTCCTCGCGAAAGCCGAGGTCGAGCATCTCGTCGGCCTCGTCGAGCACCACCGCCTTGAGCGCCGACATGTCGAGCGAGCGCCGCGTGATGTGGTCGCGCAGCCGGCCGGGCGTGCCGACGACGATATGGGCGCCGCGCTCCAGCACACGCCGCTCCGAGCGCATGTCCATGCCGCCGACGCAGGACGCCACCGTGGCGCCGGTCAGCTCGTAGAGCCATTCCAGCTCGCGCGTCACCTGCAGCGCCAGTTCGCGCGTCGGCGCCACGGCCAGCGCCAGCGGTGCCGCGGCGTGGCCAAAGCGCTCCGCGCCGTCAAGCAAGGTCGGCGCCAAGGCAAGGCCGAAGGCTACCGTCTTGCCGGAGCCGGTCTGTGCCGACACCAGCGCATCGGCTTGGCCGAGTTCGGGGGCAACAACCGCCTTTTGTACCGGCGTCAGCTCGGAATAGCCGCGTTTTTCCAGCGCCCTGGCAAGCGCTGGGACAAGTGCTTCGAAGTTGGACATCTTACTCTTTCGGAATTTAGGGTCTGCGCTCATCATGGAGCACATGCCGGGGCCGACCTCGCGCCAGCCAAAACAATCTTGCTCGTTCGTACTTCGCGCAGCCGCCATTGTACAGGGTGCGCGGGAAACCGAGGTCGCTCGGCAATTGACTCTTGACGCAAACCGCGTAAAAGCCGGCACCGAACAGGATAGTTTCGATGCGCGGCCTTTTGATGGCGGTTCTTGCATTCGACCTCCCTGGCCGCAATGCACACCATTGGGCCGGGCGCGTCGGCGCGTCTCCCCGTTCCAGCAAAACTATGGCCAAAACCACCAAAACGGTGTGATTCCCTTGGCCTAACCACCCTCTCCCGGGTCCGGCCCGGGGGACGGAACCCGCACCGGCCGGCGGGTTTCTCCAAAAACCAAGCGGAGAGGGACAGGAGATTTCTAATGAGTTTCAAGGTAGCGATCGTCGGCGCCACGGGCAATGTGGGCCGGGAAATGCTCAACATACTGGAAGAGCGCGGCTTTCCGGTAAGCGAAGTCGTGGCGCTGGCCTCGCGGCGCAGCCAAGGCACCGAAGTGTCGTTCGGCGACCGCACGCTGAAGGTCAAGTCGCTCGACCAGCATGATTTTTCCGACACCGACATCTGCATCATGTCGGCCGGCGGCAACGTCTCCAAGGAATGGTCGCCGAAGATCGGCAAGCAGGGCTGCGTCGTCATCGATAATTCGTCGGCCTTCCGCTACGACCAGGACGTGCCGCTGATCGTGCCGGAAGTGAACCCGGATGCGATCTCGCTGTTCACGCGCAAGAACATCATCGCCAACCCGAACTGCTCGACGGCGCAGCTCGTCGTGGCGCTGAAGCCGCTGCACGATTTCGCCACCATCAAGCGCGTCGTCGTCGCCACCTATCAGTCGGTGTCGGGGGCCGGAAAGGAAGGCATGGACGAGCTGTTCACGCAGACGCGCGCCGTGTTCGTCGCCGATGGCGTCGAGGTCAAGAAGTTCACCAAGCGCATCGCCTTCAACGTCATCCCGCATATCGATGTCTTCCTCGACGACGGTTCCACCAAGGAAGAGTGGAAGATGGTCGCCGAGACCAAGAAGATGCTCGACCCCAAGATCAAGCTGACGGCGACCTGCGTGCGCGTGCCGGTGTTCATCGGCCATTCGGAAGCGGTCAACATCGAGTTCGAAAAGCCGATCACCGCCGACGAGGCGCGCGATATCCTGCGCGAGGCGCCGGGTTGCCAGGTCTTGGACAAGCGCGAGGACGGCGGCTACATCACGCCGCTGGAATCGGCCGGCGAGGACGCCACCTTCATCTCGCGCATCCGCGAGGATTCGACCATCGACAACGGTCTGTCGATGTGGATCGTCTCCGACAATTTGCGCAAGGGCGCGGCGCTGAACGCGGTGCAGATCGCCGAGCTGCTGGTCGAGCGTGGCCTGATCCAGCCGAAGAAGAAGGCGGCTTAATCTCGTTCACGGGCTCGGCCTTCGGCCGATTCGCTTTCGCTCACGGGCCGTATCGCCGCTGCCGCGGCTGGCCCTCCGCGAGGGCGCCGGAAAGCCGGCGGCCCGCGGTCGCGGGCTCGGCCTTCGGCCGTTAGCCCCCTTCTCCCGTTCACGGGGAGAAGGTCCCGGCAGGGGGATGAGGGGCAGCACCGCCCTTTATTGAGAAGCGTTTTATGAACGATCCCGTCAAGGTCTTCCTGCGTCCGGCCACTGGATCGGACGCCGCCGCCATCGCCCGGCTCATGCGGGCAGCGCTTGGCTCATTCGACTGGATGCCGGTCATCCATACACCGACCGAAGACCTCGCCTTCATCCGCGACGTCGTCCTGCCACGGCAGCAAGTGACGGTCGCCAAAGCTGGCAAGGCCACTGTCGGCTTCATTGCCGTCAGCGGCGAATGGGTGGAGCAGCTTTATCTCGATCCCGCCTGGACGGGGCATGGCATCGGCAGCCGATTGCTAATGGACGCGACCGCTGCGTTGGCGGTCGTGAAACTGCATTGCTTCCAAGCCAACACCGGCGCCCGACGCTTCTACGAGCGCCATGGTTTTCGCGCGGAGTCCTTCGGCGACGGCACCGGCAACGAAGAAGGCTTGCCGGACATTCTGTATGTCTGCAGGTACTGATCAAACATGCGTATGCTCTAATTTGGATCGAGCAAGGCATCGAGATGATCGCTCTCCGATGACATACGGCCGCTTGCGATTGCCTCAACATCCTCGCGCTGTAAATCCTTGGTCGCGAATGATTGCCTGGCTAGTTCCCGTAACAGCTCCATCGCCTCCTCCGCCCGCTCGGCCGGGACGAACAGATGGTCGTGGTAGAAGGCCGAGACCGGATTTACGCCCATGCCGGCCGCGGCGAGCCGCGTGGTGATGGCGGCGAGGAAGCCGACCGCTTCCAGCGACGAATGAATGTTCAGCGTCACCATACGGCAGCGGAAGGAAGCGGTCAGGCCGGCTGTGCTGGCCGCCTCCTCGGCCACGATCAGCGTCACGCCCTCGCGCTCGCGGAACACCATCACCGGCTCGAGGCCTTCCGGCTGAGCGAGGTCAGGCGCCGGCCTAACGAAGACATAGGTGCCGGCGAGCAGTTCCGGCGTCATCGATGCCAGCAGTGTCTTCAGATCGGTTTCGCCGGTCATTCGTCTTCTCTCGTCCATAGAAAAGGGCCGCAGCCCGTGCTCCTCAATATCCGCGACCGGCGGGTGCCGATAGTCCGCGTGCTGCACAGGCGACATGGCTATGTCGCTGGCGGCCGGGCTTGCGGACCTGTTGCGTCGCACAATAAAGCAGCTGAGGACCAGCGCCGGTCCGCGAAAGGCCTTTGATGATCGTCCGCCCGCGTCCACGCCTTCTGCACCTGTTCTTCATCATGCGCGGCTCGGTGGTGCCGCGCATCCTGCCGCAGATCCTTGGCTTTGCGGCCTATGGCGCGCTGGTGGTGGTGATTACGCGGGCGCTGAAGCTCGACTTCGGCAATGCCGGCACCGCGCCATTCGCACTGCTCGGCGTGGCATTGTCGATCTATCTCGGTTTCCGCAACAACGCCGCCTACGACCGCTGGTGGGAGGCGCGCAAACTGTGGGGCCAGCTCGTCTTCGACATCCGCAACCTGGCACGCGCCTCCGCCGGGCTGGTCGACGACCGGACGGAATTGCGCGGCCTGCTGATGGAGGCGATCGCCTTCTGCCACTTTCTGCGCGGTCTGCTCAGGCGCGTCGACGCGGCGCCGCAGGCCCGCGCTTTCATCGGTGACGAAACCGAGATCGTCGCCAAGGCAGCCAACGCACCGGACGCAATGGTGCGTGGCATGGGCCGCCGCATCGCCGCGCTGCGCAAGGCCGGCGCGATCGATGCGATCGGCTACCGCATCCTCGACGAGCGCCTGTCGGAAATCGCCGCCGCGCAGGCCGGATGCGAGCGCATCATGGGAACACCCTTGCCGTTCGCCTATACGCTGCTTCTGCAGCGCACCGCCTATATCTTCTGCCTGCTCTTGCCCTTCGGGCTGGTCTCCGCCGCCGGCTGGGCGACGCCGCTGTTCACGGCGCTGATCGCCTACACCTTCTTCGGCCTCGATGCGCTTTCGGAAGAACTCGAGGATCCGTTCGGCACCGAGGCCAACGACCTCGCCCTCGACGGCCTGTGCCGCGTCTGCGAGATCTCGGTGTTCGAGGCGCTGGGCGAGACCCCGCCGAAAATGCTAACGGCCGAGAAGTTCTATTTTTCGTAGGTGCCCGGCATGGACGGCACTCCCCTCGGAGATTGGCCGAGACGCCCCTCTCTCGTCATCCTAGGATCTGCGCCGCGTCGCTGTCTGCGCGACCCACGAGTGCGCGCGCTGATCCCGTTCAGCCGATAGACCGATGTCCCGCACGACGTCCACAGCCTGGGCCGGGCGCAATCCGAGCACCGCCCCTGCTGGAAGCCTGAATCCCCTTGCCGGCAATCTCTTTGGGATCAAATCGCCCAGTTGCGAGTTAGATATTGGCTTGGCGGCGGAGGCGGCTCCTAGCTGGAGAGGAACGACAATGAAGAAAACGATGCTTTTGATGGCCCTGCTGGTGCCGCTCGCCGCTTGTTCACAAACGGAAAAGGGCGCGGCTGTCGGCGGATTGGGTGGCGCTGCCGTCGGCGCCGCGGTCGCTGGCGATCCGGTTGAAGGCGCCGTCGTCGGTGGCGCTGTCGGCGCCGTGGCCGGTGCGTTGATCGGCCGGGCGAGCGAACCTGGCGAATGCCGCTACCGTGATCGTTATGGCCGCGTCTACGTCGACCGCTGCCCGAGCGGCTATTGATAGGGCCGCGTTCGAAAGTGAAGTCGATATAGCAAAACGGCGGGCCTTGGGCCCGCCGTTTTCCTGGATGCGATAGGGCAATATCTATTCGGCGGTAGCGGCTTCCGCCTCGGCCGGAGCCGCCGCGGCGGTCGCTGCCGCGGCAGCGGCGTCTTCCTGCGCCTTCTTAAAGAGCGAAGCGCGTTCCTGCGCCTTCTTGCCCGGCTCGGCCTTCTTCGGGTTGGAGCGGGCGTCGCGCTTGACCAGGCCGGCTTCGTCGAGGAAGCGCAGCACGCGGTCGGTCGGCTGGGCGCCATGCGCCAGCCAATGCTTGACGCGGTCGGCGTCGACCTTGACGCGTTCGCCGTCCTTGGGCAGCAGCGGGTTCCACGAGCCGATCGACTCGATGAACCGCCCGTCACGCGGCGAACGGGCGTCGGCGATGACGACGTGGTAGTAAGGACGCTTCTTCGAGCCCGCGCGGGCCAGTCGGATCTTCAAGGGCATTTCTTTTCTCCTAAAAACTCTAAGTTCGTTGATCGGGTTTCAGTTGGTTTTCATCACGCCGTTGGAAGCGGGGTCTTTGTCCCGCCGCTGCTCGAAGCGGCGATCTGTTCGTGGTGGCGGATCACTTCGCGGACGACGAAGTTGAGGAATTTTTCCGCGAAATCCGGGTCGAGATGGGCATCGTTCGCCAGCTGGCGAAGCCGGGCGATCTGCTGCTGCTCGCGCGCTGGGTCGGCCGGCGGCAGGCCATGCGTCGCCTTCAGCACGCCAACCGCCTTGGTGCAGCGGAAGCGCTCGGCCAGCATGTGGATGAGGGCCGCGTCGATGTTGTCGATCGAGGCGCGATAGTCGGCCAGGATCGTGCGTGCGTCGGCCATGTCCTTTTCTTCGTTCATGGCGTCCTCACTTCTTCTTGCCAAGGCCAGGCAGCCCGCCGCCCATTCCGGGCAGACCGGGAAGTTTCATGCCGCCGGGCAGCCCAGGCAGGCCACCGCCACCGGGAAGACCCTTCATGCCGCCAAGGCCGGATGCCTGCGCTTGCTTCTGCAAGGCTTCGAGCTGCTTGGGATCCATCTTCGACAGGTCCGGCATGCCGCCGCCCATCATGCCACCCATACCGCCCGGCATGCCGCCGAGGCCCATCTTGTTGGCGAGGCCGCCCATCATGCCGCGCATCAGGCCGCCGCCTTTGCCCTTGCCGCCCATCGCCTTCATCATGTCGGCCATGCCGCGGTGCATCTTCAGCAGCTTGTTGATTTCGGCCGCGTCGGTGCCGGAACCGGCGGCGATGCGCTTCTTGCGCGAATGCTTGAGCAGATCGGGGTTGGCGCGCTCGGCCTTGGTCATCGACGAGATGATGGCGAGCTGGCGGCCGAACATCTTATCGTCGAGACCGGCGGCCGCCATCTGGTCCTTCATCTTGCCCATGCCGGGCATCATGCCCATGATGCCGCCCATGCCGCCCATCTTCGACATCTGCTGAAGCTGGCTGGCGAGGTCGTTCAGGTCGAACTTGCCCGACTGCATCTTCTTGGCCATCGCCGCCGCCTGCTCGGCGTCGATGTTTTCAGCGGCCTTCTCGACGAGCGAGACAATGTCGCCCATGCCCAGGATGCGGTCGGCGATGCGCTTGGGGTGGAATTCCTCCAGCCCGTCCATCTTTTCGCCGGTGCCGATCAGCTTGATCGGCTTGCCGGTGACGGCGCGCATCGAAAGTGCTGCGCCGCCGCGGCCGTCGCCGTCCATGCGGGTCAGCACGAGACCGGTGATGCCGACGCGCTCGTCGAAGCTCTTGGCCAGATTGACGGCGTCCTGGCCGGTCAGCGAGTCGGCGACCAGCAAGATTTCGTGTGGGCTCGACACCTTCTTGATGTCGGCCATCTCGACCATCAGCGGCTCGTCGATATGGGTGCGGCCGGCGGTGTCGAGGATGACGACGTCGTGGCCGCCGAGCTTGGCCGCCTGCACGGCACGGCGCGCGATGTCGACCGGCGACTGACCGTCGATGATCGGCAGCGTGGCGACCTTGACCTGTTCGCCGAGCTGGCGCAGCTGCTCCTGCGCGGCGGGGCGCCGCGTGTCGAGCGAGGCCATCAGGACCTTCTTGTTCTGACGCTCGGAAAGGCGCTTGGCGATCTTGGCCGAAGTGGTCGTCTTGCCGGAACCCTGCAGGCCGACCATCATGATGACGACCGGGGCCGGGGCATTGAGATCGATGGCGACGCCCTCGGCGCCGAGCATCTCGACCAGCTCATCATGGACGATCTTGACGACCATCTGGCCGGGCTTGATCGACTTGACCACGGCGGCGCCGACGGCCTTCTCGCGCACCTTGTCGGTGAACGAGCGCACCACTTCCAGCGCTACGTCTGCCTCGAGCAGCGCACGGCGCACCTCGCGCAGCGCCGCCGAGACATCCGCCTCGGACAGGGCACCGCGGCCGGTGAGGCCGTTCAGGATCGAACCAAGACGTTCCTGTAGCGATTCAAACATTCTTTTTCCTTTTCCCAGGCAAGCGGTGCCCGAGAGGTAATGCGTTCGCGCCAAGTGTCCAAGGCTCGTGGCGAGCAAAAGCCAAAACCAAAAAGCACCCGGGGGCGCTCAGCGCTGCCGGGTGTTGGCCTCCAGGATCGATTTAAAGCACTTCACCTCGAAGAGGTTTCGGCGTCCTGGTCGGCTTGCTCGGAGGGATACTCGTCGCGGAATTCGGGGCGTGTAGACAGGAAATCGGCGCCAGAGTCAAGACAAGCGCGGTTTCGCGTTGTCCCCTGGGCTGCAATCAGGCCGAGTTTGCCTCATCCGGAACCTCGGCGGCAACCCCGAGCGGCGAGCGCGGATGTAAAAGCAGCACGATCGTCAGCAGGCTGCAGGCGATGCCGATGAAGGCGATGAGCACCGCATCAGCTGTCGTCCAGCCTGGCCCTTCGAGCGGCCTGGCATTGAACAGGGCGAAGGAATTGTAGCTCTCCTGATGCGAGATCAGCAGGAAGCCGGTCAGATTGTTGCCGAGATGAGCACCGAGGGCGGCGCCGAGATTGCCGGTGGCAAAGACGACAACCGTCAGCAGCAGCGCGAAAGCGGCGATCGAGGCGAGCACGCAGGCGTTGATCGCGGCGGATGCGCCGGGGCTCCAATGCAGCGCGGTGAACAGCAGCGCCGGCAGCAGCGCCCAGATGAACGGGCTCCTGAACCGGTTGGCGAGACCGCGCAGCAGATAGCCGCGGAACAGCACCTCTTCCGACGATGTCTGCAGCCAGGTGAGCGCGCCGATCGGGATTGCAAACAGCAGCCAGGACGACAGGCTGATTGGACCGCGCGCGATCTCGGGCTGCAAGAGATAGAGCAGGATCTCGGAGACAAGCGAGGTGATCAGCACCGCGATCAGCCCCTTGAGGAAGCCCGATCGCGACACGCGGCGGCTGACGCCGAGCAGCGCCGACAGCTTCTCGCCGTGGACCCAGCGCATGGCGATCCACAGGCCGATCCAGATGCCGGCAAAAGACGCAAGCGCGGTGAGGATGCCGAGCGGCGAGGCAAGGAACCCATGCACGCCGGATGGTGTCGCCGCACCGTCCTGCCAGGCAAAGAATGCATAGATGCCGCCGATCAGCACGGCCACCGTCGTTGCGGCCCAGAACAGGATGACGATCGCGGTTCCCAGGAACAGGCGCGGCAAGGTCGTCCGGGCGTTGGGCGAGCGCCGATAGCGTTCGAAGGCGGCCGAGTCTATCGTCACGCTGGTTCCCTGCCGAATTGATTGCCTGTTGATCTATAGCATTTCACCATTTCACGAAAACGGCGAACCGATCTAACTCTTTGTTTTGACGCAATTCCGGACGGAAAACCGCGTCACACTTTTCCTGGAATTGCTCTAGCCGAGGGCCGAGAAAATCGGAATCCATTTCGCACGGGAGCATTCGCGTCTCGGAGATCGCACGCGTCCATCGATGGCCCGCGTGGCGGCATTGCTCTGCCTGGCAGTCAGGCGACCGCTGAGGTTGCGGCCGCCTTATGCAATTCTCCGTCAGCGTACCACGTACATGATGCGCCGCGTCTGCGGGTCGATCAGCGCCCGCTGGCCGTTCACATAGACATAGCGGTAGTCGTAGTTCGGGATTTCGCGCAGCTCGACGGTGTCCGGCAAGATCGCGCCGGTCACCACCTCGCCGTCGAGATAGACTGGATCGAGGCGATGCGTGTCGACATAGGTCCGGACTTCGGCGGGAGGCGGGGGAAATTCATCGACGACCGGATCGCTGGCGATGATCGCGCCGGTATAGTCAGTCGAATAGTCGCCGATGTCGTCCGGCGGCGAGACGACAGCAACGCTGGAACGCCGTTGCGTCAGCACCACCCGGCTGCCGCCGAAATCAGCCGTCACATAGTCGGAATAGATCCAGCCCTGGCCGCCGGCCTCGGCGATGGTGCACCATTTGCTGTTTTCGACGCAGCCATTGAGTGTCGCCGACTGGCCGGCGGCAAGCACGCCGATGACAGGATATTGCGGGCCGGGCCCGGCGCGCACGTTGAGGTCGGTGACGGCGGAGACGGCGGTGTCGGCAAGCGCGGCGCCCGACATCGCGGTCAGCAGTCCCGCGACCGCGGGGAACAAAAGGGATTTCATGGGTTCTCTCCGTTTTCATGGTCCCTCGCCAGCGAAAACGGGTCAGTGGCTCATGCGTTCCCCCTAAAACGCCTGCGCCAACTCACGATTTGTTCCCTTTTCTTTCGGCAAACCGGTCAGAAGTTCGTGAACGAAGGCCAATTTCCGCGCCGTGACGTCCGAAATGACGAAGGGATAGAGGTCGGGCAGGCCCATGCAGCGGTTGATCGAATTGGAGGCTTCAGACAGCACCAGCCAGCGGGCAAGGATCTTTTCGAAAGGCTCGGGTGCGGTCGCCGGCTCCGAAGGGGCTGCCTGCGGCTCGCCGCCAGTGTCGCCCCGCGGCAAGTCGTTGGCCTCCACCGTCTCCAGCCGACCGAGCGGGAAGTTCAGCGCGTGCACCATCTCCAGAGTGTCGGTGATGTGCAGATGGTGGGCCCAGGTCTCGGCCCAATCCTCCCATGGATGCGAGGTGGCATAGGCCGAGATATGGCCTTGCTGCCAGTCGGGCGCGGCACCATTGGCATAATAGGACTTCAACGCCTGTTCGTAGTCGGGGCGCTCATCGCCAAACAGCGCACGGAAAGCTTCCAGTCTCCGCGGATCGTCGCGGATCAGGCGGTCCCAATAATAATGGCCGAACTCGTGGCGGAAATGGCCAAGCAAGGTGCGATAGTTCTCGCCCATCTCGACGCGCCGCTTCTCGCGCTCGGCTGAATCCGCCTCGGCGACGTTGAGCGTGATCAGGCCATTGTCGTGGCCGGTCAGGATGCGCTCGCCACCGGGCCCGCCGCCGATCGGATCGGCGAGGAAGTCGAAGGCCAGCCCGATCTCATCGGCGGGGTTCAGCTTGGGCGCAACCGGCAGCCCGAAGGCCAGCAGCGAATAGATGGCGCGCTTCTTCGCCGCCTCGACGCGAATCCAGCGGCGGCGGTTGCCGTCGACGGAAAGATCCGGAATCAGCTGGTTCAGCACGCAGGCGCGGCAAAACCTCCGTCCGGGCTCGGCCATCCAGTTGCAGGCGCATTCGTCGGCATTGGTGCACTGGAAGACGCCGTCGAGGTCCGACAGCGCAAAACGGGCGTGCCCGGGATCGTAGAGCACGAGGCTCCCGCAGTTCAGGCACTGGGCGTTCTCGAAATAGAGGCGGTGGCCGCAATGCGGACAGTCGAAGAGTTTCATGTCGGTCTCTAACCTTCAGAGCCAGCATATCAGGGCGGCAGGTGCCCAACGCGAACCGCCCACCGGCGTTCCCATATATCGAGGCTATTTCGCCGCAAGATGCGCACCGCCAGCAGGGCCGGTGGCTGTGGCAATACCCGCCGGACCGGCGCCGATGATCACGACATCGACGTCTTCCATTGGGCCCCTTGCCACAATAATCACTTGATCGTAGGCAAATTCCACGGCATTCGCCAGCAATGCAGCGGCGACAGTGACAAGTGCGTGTTTCGCTGGCAAGTTCGCAATTGGGACGTGATTCAGGCAACCAGGAGAACAACATGGCATTTCTTGCCAAGGGAAAGATGTTTGCAGCGACCATAGTGGTGGCGGTGCTTGCGCTGGCAACGGGCGCGCAGGCGGGGGCCAGCTGCGGCAAGACCGGCGCCGGCTTCGAGGCTTGGAAGCCGGAGTTCGCCGCGCAGGCCAAGTCCGAAGGTGTGGGCGCCAGGGGTCTGGCCGCCCTGGCTGGCGCGACCTACGCAACAAGGACGATCTCGGTCGACCGCGGCATCCACAAGGCCTTCAGCGGCTCGGTGGACGATTTCATGAAGCGCCGTGGCGGGTCCGCGATCATTTCCAAGGGCCGCGCGCTGAAGAAGGCGAATGCGGCACTGTTTTCCAAGATCGAGGCGAACTACGGCGTGTCGCCGGGTGTGTTGCTCGCCATCTGGGGCATGGAAACCGGCTTCGGTGCCTCCATGGGCAACCAGAATACGGTCTCCGCCATTCTGACGCTTGCCTATGATTGCCGCCGCCCTGAATTCTTTTATCCGCATGCCATTGCAGCCCTGAAGCTGGTTGATCGCGGGGCGTTGACAGCCTCGTCGGTCGGCGCTGCCCATGGCGAGATTGGCCACACGCAGTTCCTGCCCGGAAATGTCTTGAAGTATGGCGTCGGCGGCGGAAACCTGCGCGACAAGGCCACCGCATTGGCTTCCACCGCCAACTTCCTCAAAGGTCATGGCTGGCGTGCCGGCGCGAGCGCGAGTGCGAATTTGGGCGCGATCGCCGGCTGGAATTCCGCGAGCGTCTATCAGCAGGCCATCGCCCGCATCGCCACGGCGATCGACGGCGACTGAGAGCTGGAATCTTCGACAGGAGGCCCGGCTATGCGCCGGGCCAACTGAGGCAATCGCTTCAGTTTGAATTGGCGGGGCGTCGCCGGCGCCGACAACAGGTCCCGGCGAAGACGCTGGTTTGTTTTGAGGCGGACAGACTGAAGATCAGCTCTTGCGACTGCGCGCGGCAAGCGTCCTCAGCCGTAGCGCGTTGAGGCGGATGAAGCCGGCGGCGTCCTTCTGGTCGTAGGCGCCGCGGTCGTCCTCGAAGGTGACCAGCGCGTCGGAATAGAGCGTCTTCCTGGACTTGCGGCCGGTGACCATGACGTTGCCCTTGTAGAGCTTGAGGCGCACCGTGCCTTCGACGTCTTCCTGGCTCTTGTCGATCATCGCCTGCAGCATCAGCCGCTCGGGCGCGAACCAGAAGCCGTTGTAGATCAGCTCGGCGTAGCGCGGCATGAACTCGTCCTTGAGGTGGGCGGCACCCCGGTCGAGCGTTATCGATTCGATGGCGCGATGCGCTGCGATCAGGATGGTGCCGCCGGGCGTCTCGTAGACGCCGCGCGATTTCATGCCGACGAAACGGTTCTCGACCAGGTCGAGCCGGCCGATGCCGTTGTCGCGGCCGAGATCGTTGAGTGCCGCCAGCATGATCGCCGGCGACAGTTTCTTGCCGTCGAGCGCGATCGGGTCGCCCTTGAGGAATTCGATCTCGATCTCGGTGACCTTGTCCGGCGCGTCCATCGGCGAAACGGTGCGCTGGTGGACGAATTCCGGCGGCTCGGTCCACGGGTCTTCCAGCACCTTGCCCTCGGAAGAGGAGTGCAGCAGGTTGGCGTCGACCGAGAATGGCGCGTCGCCCTTCTTGTCCTTCGGCACCGGGATCTGGTGCTGTTCGGCGAAATTGATCAGATCGGTGCGCGACTTGAACGACCAGTCGCGCCACGGCGCGATGACCTTGATGTCGGGGTTCAGGGCGTACGCCGAGAGTTCGAAGCGAACCTGGTCGTTGCCCTTGCCGGTGGCGCCGTGCGCGATCGCGTCGGCGCCGGTCTCCCTGGCGATCTCGACCAGATGCTTGGAGATCAGCGGCCGCGCGATCGAGGTGCCGAGCAGATAGGTGCCTTCATAGACGGCATTGGCGCGGAACATCGGGAAGACGAAGTCGGCGACGAATTCCTCGCGCACGTCGACAACGCGGATATCCTTGATGCCCATCATCTCGGCCTTGCGGCGTGCCGGCTCGAGTTCGCCGCCCTGGCCGAGATCGGCGGTGAAGGTCACGACCTCGGCGCCGAGTTCGGTCTGCAGCCATTTCAGGATGATGGAGGTGTCGAGGCCGCCGGAATAGGCGAGCACGACCTTCTTGACGTCTTTGGTCTTGGACATTTGGCGGTTCCGCAACTGAGTTCTTGGCGGGCGAGGTATCACGCCGTTTCCGGGCTGCGCAAGAGATGAACGCCGTGGATCATGGCCGGGCGGCGGCCGGACAGGCGATTCAGGCGAGTTGGATCAGCGTTTCAACCACCCAGCCGCTGGCAACCACGGGCCGTATCCTCTAAAGCCTGCGTGTCCGAGCCAAGGGGCCGTCCATGTCCTTCATTCCAGACACCGCCACGCTGATCCAGTTCGCCATCGCCACCGTCATCCTGGCGATCACGCCGGGGCCGGACATGACCTTGTTCGTCTCGCGCACGCTGAGCCAGGGCCGCGCCACCGGCTTTGCCTCGATGGCCGGGGCACTGTGCGGTACGCTGATCCACACCACGCTGGTGGTGGTCGGCGTCTCGGCGCTGATCGTCGCCTCGCCGATGGCCTTCTTCGTTCTGAAGATCTTCGGCGCCGGTTATCTCGTCTTCCTGGCCTGGCAGGCGGTCACCAGGGGCTCGGCCTTTTCGCCAGAGAAGAAGACGGGTCCCGAGATTTCGCTGTTGCGCAGCTGGGCGGCGGGGCTTGGCGTCAATCTGCTCAACCCGAAGATCATCCTGTTCTTCATGACCTTCCTGCCGCAGTTCGTTTCCGCGCATGACCCGAACGCACCGGGAAAGCTGTTTTTCCTGGGCACGATGTTCATCGTGCTGGCGATCCCGGTGACCGTGCCGATGGTGCTGGCGGCGGAAAAGTTCTCGGCGGCGATGAAAGCCAGCCCGCGCGTCACGCGGGTGGTCGATTATCTCTTCGCCGGCGTTTTTTCGGCCTTTGCGCTCAAGATCCTGACGGCCCAGGCGAAGTAGGGGCGTTCTCGTCCCTCCACCAGCTGCCGGCCCAGCGCCCGGCGCTGAGCCAGTAGAAGATGCCGCCGACCATGCCGCCGCCAATCACCGCCATGATGGCGCTGGTATCGGCAAGCGCGAAGGCATCGCCGGAATGGTCGACGAGGCCGAGGAAGACGGCCGCAACCACGGCGCCCGCCAGCGCATAGAACAGCCAGTCGCGCCGGCCTAGGATTTCGGCGACCAGGATGACGACGCAAGCCGGCATCAGCGCGAAATAGGCGACGAACAGGGCGACGAAGGGAATTGAGAAATACAGCGAAGCCGTCGCCGTCGGCTGTGCGTGCTCCGGCGTGTAGCCCAGCGATGCCAGGAACAGGACGTTGAGGAACGCGCTCGCCGCCAGCGAGGCGACGGCGTAGCCGAACAGGATAACGGCGAAGCGGACGAGATAGCCGACAAGACGGGTCATCCCAAATCTTGGCCCAAATCTTGGCCCAAATCTCGGCCCAAATCCCAGCGCATGCCGGACTTGCGTCCAGCCAGAAGCCAGTAGACCGAACCGGCGGCAATGCCGGCCGTGGCCAGGAAACCGAGAAAGCCCGGATTGAAAACAAAGCTGCCGGCCGAGCGCGGCATGGATACGCCAAAGGCGATGGACGTGATCGCGCCCGTGGCGGCAAAATAGAACCATCCCCGAAGCGAAAATCGTTCGGCGACAAAGAGCGCGGGGCCGACGATCAACAATGCACCGATCATCACGGTCAGCACGGCGAGCGGGAAGGAGCCCAGCCAGTCGAAGGCGAAGATGATGGACCAGTTGCCGTCTTCTATACCTTCCAGAAGAGCGATCAGCAGTACGGGGACCAGGATCGAGGTCAGCACAGCGGCGAAATAGCCGACCGCCATCATGGCGAGGCGCTTCAGCCAGGCGAGGCGGCGGCTCACGCCTCGCCGTGCCCCGCGATCATCATGGCCTCCAGGGCCAGCCGGTCGACCTTGCGCATGCGCTCGGAGTCGGACTTGAGCTGGCCGCAGGCGGCGAGGATGTCGCGGCCGCGCGGCGTGCGGATCGGCGAGGCATAGCCGGCATTGTTGATGTAGTCGGCGAATTTCTCGATCGTCTCCCAGTCCGAGCACTGGTAGTTGGTGCCCGGCCACGGGTTGAACGGGATCAGGTTGATCTTGGCCGGAATGCCCTTGAGCAGCTTGATCAGGCCCTTGGCGTCCTCGATGGAATCGTTGACGTCCTTCAGCATCACATATTCGAAGGTGATGCGCTTGGCGTTCGACAGGCCGGGGTAGGCGCGGCAGGCGGCGATCAGGTCCTTCAGCGGATACTTCTTGTTGATCGGCACCAGGAGGTCGCGCAGATCGTCATTGGTGGCGTGCAGCGAGATCGCCAGCATGACGCCGATCTCCTCGCCGGTGCGGAAAATTTCCGGCACGACGCCGGAGGTCGAGAGCGTGATGCGCCGCTTGGACAGCGACAGGCCATCGCCGTCGGAGGCGATCAGCAGGGCCTTCTTCACCGCTTCGAAATTGTAGAGCGGCTCGCCCATGCCCATCATCACGACGTTGGAGACTTTACGGCCCTCGGCGGGCACGATGGCGCCGTCGGGCGTGTCGCGGTCGGGAAAATCGCCGAGCCGGTCGCGGGCGGTGAGCAACTGGGCGAGGATTTCCTCGGCGGTCAGATTGCGCACCAGCTTCTGCGTGCCGGTGTGGCAGAACGAGCAGGTCAGCGTGCAGCCGACCTGCGAGGAGATGCAGAGCGTGCCGCGGCCTTCCTCGGGAATATAGACGGTCTCGATCTCGACCGGCCGGCCGGCACCGCGCGGCGGAAAGCGGAACAGCCATTTGCGCGTGCCGTCCGAAGAAATCTGTTCCTCGACGATCTCGGGCCTGGCGATGGTGAAGTGCTTGTCCAGTTCGGCGCGCAAATCCTTGGAGATGTTGAACATGCCGGCAAAGTCGGAGACACCGCGCACATACATCCAGTGCCAGAGCTGCTGGGCCCTCATCTTGGCTTGGCGCTCCGGCACGGTGCCCGAAGCGACGAGAGCCTCGCCGAGCTCAGCGCGCGTCAGGCCGATCAGCGACAGCTTTTCGGGCGGCGCTGTACGGGCACGCAACGCGTCACGGGCGCCTTCGGTGGTGAGGTCGAATGAAAGGGTCATGGTTGCACTGATATAAGCGGTTTGCGGCCGATTTCACGCATCGTGCCGGACATGAAGCGCGGCGCATAGCACAGGTTGGAGGCAGAGTCATGCGGTGGGAATGCAAACCATGGATGCCGGCCGACGGTCCGCCATTCCGATCTGGCAACCTTGTCCTGTCCCTCCCACTGCACGGGGAGCGATCACATCATCGTGTTTGCGTAACGATTCCCATCGCGCCGTCGAAATCCGAAGGGGGCAACTATGCCTCTACAAAATGGGAGTACGCAGAATGAACTCTATCAAGCTAGCCCTCATTGCCGGCCTCGTCGGTGTTTCCGCCTCACAGGCATTTGCCGAAGACGCGATGGGCACAATGACCATGATGAAGGGTGGAGAAGTGATGGCGATCATGCCGGACGGGCATATGGGCACCATGATGCCGGATGCAAAGACGAGCGCCGAGATGATGAAGATGGCAAAGCCAATCAAGCACTGCATGATGATGATGACTGACGCCAAGGGCAAAGCCTTCATGATCGATACGTCGACCAAGAAAGCTCAGGCCGAATGTGAAAAAATGGCCATGTAAGACTGAACCCGTCAAGATCGAGATCCGCCGGCACACGCCGGCGGGTCATTCCGATACGGGTCCAACTCCCCCGCCGGGCCTTTTGATCCCCGTTACCATCATTTGACCGGTGCGGTCCGGCGGCGAAGGGCCACGCTGGAATCAAACGCCAATGCCCGGCCTCCGGGAGGCGAACTTCGCTATTGCGCCATAGACTATCGGGGTGGGCGCCAGCCTATTTGCACTTGGCGATCGATGTCAGCGCCGCCGAAATGCCCTTCAGCGAGAAGACATAGGAGGTCGGGTTGCCGCGGCCGGACTTCGCCGTCACCTTCATGTCGGTGCCGGTCTTCATGGCGGCGATCAGCACCGGTTCCTCGGCGGCATTCTCGACCCAGGCCGACTTGCCGCGCGTGAACATCGAGAACGACTTCTTGTCGATGGTGACGGTGGCCTTGGAGCCTTCCTGGAAATTGTAGCCGGCGATGAATTGCGGCTCGTAGGACACTTGCTGGCCGGGCCGCTGGCTGACGAAGAAGAACATGTCGCCATGGTCGAGCGTCGGCGGCTGCTTGTCGGTCGGCACGGTCAGGACATAGCAGACCTTGCCGCCCGATGCCTGGTAGCTGTAGGTGCCCCAGGCATTGTGCTGGCCGATCTTGGTCGCCGACTGCGCCAATGCCGGCGCTGCCGTGGCGACCAGGACCAGGCTCGAAACTATAGCAATCAATCCGCGCATCGTTTTTCCCGTATTCCAAAGGTGCGGCGGCAGGCCGGCTCGGCGTCCTGCCCGTCGCTTCATTTTGATTTAATCTGGGTTACCAAACGGTGAATTTCCTTTGAGAAAGGAACCCCACCCCGAGGAAACCGCCGCCATTTCGCGCGCCGCCGCCTTGCGAGCGGGTGGCGCGACGTCCCTTTGGTGACTTGGAGGCCACGAAAGCGGCAAGAGTTTGACTTTTCAAAACCAGCCCCCGCAGCCATCCTGGCTTCCGAAACACGTGACGAATTTCCCTCCAAGCGGTAGGATGCCTGCGTTCGCTTCCAAGGCGCTCGGCCGGGCGCCTCATTGGTGGCGTATGGGAGATTTCGGTTATGGCCATTTCCGAGACGGTCCTGATCCTGGCGGGCGGCACTGTCGTCTTGTTGATCGTGTTCGGCATTCGTGTTGCCATGCGGGCGATGGCCGGCGGCGCTGCGGCGGTGCCGCGATCGGATGGCGGGGAGGCTGCAGGCGGATCGGGCGCGCCCGACGTGGCTGGGGTCATCGCGCTGCCGCCTTTGATCTTTCTCGGCTTCCTGGCGGCGGCAGCGGTCCTCGAGGCCGTCGTTCCACTCCCGACTCTGGCTGTGCAGTCGCCCGTCCGCTATCTGGGCGGAGCCGTGCTCGCGGCGTGCGGCTTCGGTATCATCTTCATGGCGGCGGGGCGCTTTCACGCCGCTGGCACCAATATTCCACCGACCCTGCCGACGACGGCGCTGGTCGTCGACGGCATCTACCGGCGAACCAGGAATCCGTTTTATCTGGGAACGACCCTCGTCTACTTGGGCCTAGGCGTCGCGGCGGGAAGTTTTTGGGCCATCGCGCTGATCGTCCCGCTGCTGTGGGTGATCAATACCGGCGTCATTGCGCGGGAAGAGCACTATCTGGAGCGGAAATTCGGCGATGCGTATGGTGCCTACAAGGCGCGGGTGCGGCGGTGGATTTGATCGGCCGCAACCGCCCGAGTCTCGGGCCACTCTTTGCCCCGCGCCGGCTCAGCCCTTGTCGGCGATGGCGTCCTTGGCGGCCTGCCGGTGCGCCGGGGTGATGTGGGCACTGACGGCGGTGATCGCGGCGGTGAGCACGGCGATGTCGTCGGTGAAGCCAAGCCCGAGGACGAAGTCGGGGATGACATCCACCGGCAGCACGAAATAGCCGAGCGCGGCCAGCAGAATGCCCTTGGCGCGCAGCGGCGTGTTCTTGTCCATGGCGCAGTAATAGGAGGCCACGACCTCTTCCATGAAGGGGATCTGCCGCGCGGCCTTCTTGACCGTCCGCCAGAATTTCTCGCGCACTTCGTTCTCGTCGCCGAGCTTGCCGCCGAAGCCGAAGAAATCAAAACCGGATTGTCGCGCCATCAATGTCTCCTTGCAGGGCCCATGCGCAAGCCAGCGCATGCCCGCGAGCGAAAATGTGGTGAAACCCGACCCCGGCTGCAAGATGCCGGCGCCGATTTGGGTTTGCCGCCGTATCGTGGACGTCGCAAACGCCCTGGGCGATAGCGGGCGTCAGCCGCCGGCAAAGCGGTTCATCTTCTTGGCCAGATCGATATCGAGCGCGGTCACACCGCCGGCATCGTGGGTGTTCAGCGTCACGTCGACGGTCTTGTAGACATTCGACCAGTCGGGATGATGGTCCATCTTCTCGGCGGCGAGCGCGACGCGGGTCATGAAGGCGAAAGCCTCGGAGAAATTCGCGAAGGTGAATGTGCGGTTGATGGAGGCACCATCCGCAGCCGGTGCCCAGCCTTCGAGCCCGACCAACGCCGCGGCGATTGCGTCCTTGCCCAGTTTTTCTCTCGTCATGTCAGCTTCCCGTGCTATTTCGACTGAGAGACTGTTTGGAACCCTGGCGAGTTTCGAAACCGTCTCTGGAGTCCCTCACCATAGCGTCGGATCGATGAGCGCGAAGCCCATAAATTCCATTCTTTTCGTCTGCCTTGGCAACATCTGCCGGTCGCCACTGGCGGAAGGCGTCTTTCGTGCCGTGCTGGCGCAGCGTGGGTTGGGCAGGAATATGCTCCTCGATTCAGCCGCCACCAGCGGCTGGGAAGTCGGCTCGGCGCCCGATCCACGCTCGATCGCGGTTGCGGAGCGTCACGGCATCGACATTTCCCGACAGAGAGCGCGCAAAGTCACGCCGGAGGATTTCTCCCGCTTCGACCTGATCCTCGGCATGGACCGGTCGAATGTCGCCGACCTGAAAGCGCTGGCGCCGGCGGCCATGCGCGACCGGGTGCGGCTGTTTCTGGAATTTGCCCACGGCAAGGCAGGTGACGTGCCGGATCCCTACTATGACGGCGCGGGAGCCTTCGCTTCGGTCTACCGCATGATCCGCGAGGCGTCGGAGGCGCTGGCGACAAGGCTGGAAGCGCGGGCGTCGGTGCCCGACAGCGGCCAGGCTTCCTCGACGATGTAGGGGCCGCCACCGACCGAATCGCGCGACGACATCAGCACGAAACGGCCGATGCGGAACGGCAGCGTCGAGAAATTGCCGCGCGCCGACAGATATTGGGCGACGTCCAGCGGGGTCGAATTGCGCAGCCTTGCAAGTGTGACATGCGGCATGAACTTGCGCGGGTCGGCGGGGATGCCGAGTCGCTGGCAGATGCGGTCGATCTCTCCCTGAAGGGCGGCAAGATCGGGCGAGGCGGAAGCGCCCGCCCACACTGCGTGCGGTTTCTTCTGGCCGAAAGCACCGACACCGGACAGGGCCAGCGAAAAGGAAGGTCGGTGGACACGGTCGAGCGCGTTGGCGATCTCGTCGGCGACATGGCCTGGGACATCGCCGATGAAACGCAGCGTCAGATGGTAGTTCTCGACGTCGATCCAGCGGGCGCCGGGCAGGCCGCCCCGCAGCAGGGACAGCGAAAGGGCGGCGTCACGCGGTATTTCGAGGGCGGTGAAAAGACGCGGCATGAAAAGCCTCCCTTCCTCGAATCGAACTGTACCCCTAGCGAATCATCGATAGTCAAACGGGGCAAGAGGTTTGTTGGTCACAGTCCTTGCTAAAAAGTTTCCCCAACGGAAACAGCTCCAGTTCCGGCTTACGAACCGCCCGGCACCGCCGCGATGGCCTTCTCGACGGTGGGCAGGATGCGTTCGACAATCTGGTCGACGCCTTGCGGGCTCGGATGCAGGCCGTCTTCGAGCTGCATGCCGGACCGGCCAGCGACGCCGTCGAGAAAGAACGGATAGAGCGCAACGTCGTATTTGGCGGCCAGGTCCGGAAATATGGCGTCGAAAGCGTTCTGGTAGTCGGCGCCGAGATTGGGGGCGGCGCGCATGCCGGCCAGAAGCACGGCGATCTTGCGCTGTTTCAGCCTGCCCAGCATCTCGTCCAGGTTCTTTTTGGTGATGTCGGGCGAAACGCCGCGCAGCATGTCGTTGGCGCCGAGTTCGAGGATGACCAGTTGCGTGCCGTCCGGCACCGACCAGTCGAGCCGCGCCAGGCCGCCGCTCGTCGTGTCGCCGGAGACGCCGGCATTGGCGACGGTCACATCATGGCCCTTGGCGGCAAGCGCTGCCTGCAGCCTGTCGGTAAAGCCCTGGTCCGGCCCGAGGCCGAAACCCGCCGTCAGACTGTCACCGAAACCCACGATCTTGAACGGCTCGGCACGCGCCGACGAAATGGCGCCGCAAATGGCGAGGAAAACGATCAAGCCTGCGGCAATACTGCGTTTGAAAGACATGCGGCAGGCCCCATATGAGCAAGGAATTCTTCGGGCGACGGCTTCCGGCAAGCAGAGCCTTCATCCTCCATATAGGACGCTTTCATTTTGACAGAAGCCGTCATTGCGCTGAAAGATGTATCGCTGACCCTTGGCGAGGGGGCTTCATTGGTCCATGTGCTGAAGGACGTCAGCCTCGATGTGGCGGCCGGCGAAGCGACCGGCATCATCGGGCCCTCGGGCTCCGGCAAGTCGACATTGCTGATGGTTCTGGCAGGCCTGGAAAGGGTCGATTCGGGTACGGTCCGAATCGCCGGCGAGTTGCTCAACGGCAAAAGCGAGGACCAGATTGCTTCGTTTCGTGGCCGAAACATTGGTATCGTGTTCCAATCCTTCCATCTCATTCCCAACATGACGGCGCTCGAAAATGTCGCGGTGCCGCTGGAGCTGGCCGGCCATGCCGATCCGTTTTCGGTTGCGGCGCGCGAGCTGGCGGCGGTTGGCCTCAATGACCGCGTCACTCATTATCCCGGCGAATTGTCGGGCGGCGAGCAACAGCGCGTGGCGATCGCCCGCGCACTGGCACCGTCACCGCGCATTCTGATCGCCGACGAGCCGACCGGCAACCTAGACCAGGCGACGGGGCGGCAAGTCGCCGATCTATTGTTTGCCAAGGCTGCCGAACGCGGCATGACGCTGGTGCTGGTCACCCATGACCCGGCCCTTGCGGCGCGTTGTTCACGCCAGGTTTCGATGCGGTCGGGCCGGATCGAGGTGCCGGCGCCCGTCAAGGTGACGGCCTGATGCCGTTGTCGCGGACGATGAGGCTCGCGGTTCGCTTCTCGCTGCGCGAGATGCGCGGCGGTCTGTCCGGCTTCCTGATCTTCCTCGCCTGCATCGCTCTCGGCGTTGCGGCGATCGGCGGCGTCAACTCGGTGGCGCGTTCCATCAACGCCGGTGTCGCCAATCAGGGCCAGACGCTGCTGGGCGGCGATCTCCGCTTCCAGGTCAACCAGCGCGATGCCAGCCAGGCCGAACGCGGTTTCCTTGACGGGCTGGGCGCCGTTTCGCGCACCGCCAGCATGCGCTCGATGGCGCGTCTCGCCGACGGATCCGACCAGGCGCTGGTCGAGGCCAAGGCGGTCGACGATGCCTATCCGCTCTACGGCGCGCTGGACACCGAGCCGGTACTGTCGAAGCAGGAGCTGTTCGGCGAAGAGTTCGGCGTTTTCGGCGCCGCGGCTCCCGATTTGCTGTTCGAGCGGCTGCATCTCAGGATCGGCGACAGGCTGAAGCTCGGCACCGCCACCTTCGAACTGCGCGCCAGGCTGGTCACCGAACCAGATGCCGTGTCCGAGGGATTCGGCTTCGCGCCAAGGCTGATGATCTCGACCGAAGGGCTGGCGGCCACCGGACTGATCCAGCCGGGCAGCCTGATCGAGAATGCCTACAGGATCCGCTTGCCCGCCGACGCCGACGAGGCGCGGCTGAAGGCCATCCAGGATCAGGCGGCCAAGGATTTTCCCGAAGCCGGCTGGTCGATCCGCACGCGCAGCAATGCGGCCCCGGCGCTGTCGTCCAACATCGAGCGCTTCTCGCAGTTCCTGACCCTGGTCGGGCTGACGGCGCTGGTGGTCGGCGGCGTCGGCGTTGCCAATGCTGTTCGCGCCTATCTCGACGGCAAGCGCGGCGTCATCGCCACCTTCAAGAGCCTGGGCGCTTCGGGCGGCTTCGTCTTTACCGTCTATCTGGTGCAGATCCTGATCATTGCCGCGCTCGGCATCGTGCTCGGACTGGTGCTGGGCGCGCTGATGCCGTTCGTGGCGAGCGCTGCCCTTCATCAGGTCATCCCGGTACCGGCGGAAGGCGGCTTCTATCCCGGCGCGCTCGGCATGGCGGCGCTGTTCGGCCTGCTGGTGACGCTGGCCTTCGCGCTGCTGCCGCTCGGCCGCGCCCGCGACGTGCCGGCCACCGCGCTGTTTCGCGAGATGGGACTGGAGGGGCGCGGCTTTCCGCGCGCGGTCTATGTCGCGGCGGCCATCGGAATCGCACTGCTGCTGGCGGTGCTGGCAATTCTATCCTCGGGCGACCAGCGCATCGCCTCGATCTTCGTCGGCGCCACCATCTTCGCCTTCCTGGTGCTGCGCCTTGTCGGCGCGCTGGTGCAATGGGCGGCCAGGAAGAGCCCGCGCGTGCGCTTCGTGGCGCTGCGGCTCGCCATCGGCAACATCCACCGGCCAGGCGCCTTAACGCCGTCGGTTGTGCTGTCGCTGGGACTTGGGCTGACGCTGCTGGTGACGCTGGCGCTGATCGACGGCAATCTCAGGCGGCAGATCTCCGGGAGCCTGCCGGAACAGGCGCCGAACTTCTTCTTCGTCGACATCCAGAGCAGCGATGTCGATTCCTTCTCCGTGCTGATAGGCAAGGAGGCACCTCGGGGAACGCTGGCCAAGGTGCCGATGCTGCGCGGCCGGGTGATGGCGCTGAACGACGTCGATGTCGGCAAGGTGAAGGTGCCGGCGCAAGGCGCCTGGGTGCTGAAGGGCGATCGCGGCCTGACCTACGACGCCAGGCAGCCGGAAAACGCGACGCTGACCGAGGGCAGCTGGTGGCCGGACAACTATAGCGGCGAGCCGCTGGTTTCGTTCTCGGCCGTGGAAGGCAAGGAGATCGGGCTGAAGCTCGGCGACACCATCACCGTCAATGTGCTCGGGCGCAATGTCACGGCCAGGATCGCCAATTTCCGCCAGGTCGAATGGGAGACGATGGGCATCAATTTCGTCATGGTGTTCTCGCCCAACACATTCGCCGGCGCCCCGCATGGCTGGATGGCGACGCTGACCGAAAAGAATGCCTCGACGGCCGACGACGCTCGCATCCTCAACGCCGTCACCCGCGCCTTTCCGGCGGTGACGACGGTGCGGGTCAAGGACGCGCTCGAAATCGTCAACCGGCTGGTCGGGCAGCTCGGCACGGCGATCCGCGCGGCGGCCGGCGTGGCGCTGATCGCTTCGGTGCTTGTGCTGGCCGGTGCGCTTGCCGCAGGCAACCGGGCGCGCATCCATGACGCGGTGGTGCTGAAGACGCTGGGCGCGACACGCAGGACGCTGATATCGGCCTTCTCGCTCGAATACATGCTGATCGGATTGGCCACCGCGATCTTCGCCCTGGCCGCGGGCGGTGCCGCTGCCTGGTTCGTCGTTGCCCGCATCATGACGTTGCCGTCGCATTTCATGCCCGAGGTGGCGTTGGCGACCATTCTGTTTTCGCTGGTGATCACGGTCGGCATTGGCCTCGCAGGCACCTGGCGGGTGCTCGGCCACAAGGCCGCACCGGTGCTGCGCAACCTGTGATCTCGGGTCCGGAGCGGCCATCCCGGATTAAATCTTGGTAAGAATGCCGTCCGGAAAGCCGAGAAATCGGCACTTCGTTGTCTCACGAATCGTTACATCCGGTTATGGTCTTGTTCTTGACGCGAATAACCATCATATTTCGCCACAGGCATGCTGGAGCCCTGCCAGCGGCGCCTGGGTTTGGATGGACCTGACACCGGACGGGGCAGAAGCAAATAGAGGACTACAATGGCTGATCCCATTCGCAACTACCAGACGCGCGCCGTGCCCGGCGTCGGCGTCGGTGCTGACATCGACCAGGGCCTGCGCGCTTACATGGTCAAGGTCTACAATCTGATGGGGCTTGGCCTCCTCATCACCGGTCTTGCCGCTGTCGGCACGATCATGCTGGCTACCACCACCGATCCGGCTTCGGCTGTCGCGACGCTGCCGAGCGGCGAGATGCTGACCTCCTTCGGCTATGCGATCTTCGGCTCGCCGCTGAAATGGGTAGTGATCTTCGCCCCGCTCGCCGCGGTGATGTTCCTGTCGTTCCGTGTTCAGTCGATGAGCGTTTCGGCGGCGCAGACTACCTTCTGGGTCTATGCCGGCCTTGTCGGCCTGTCGCTGTCGTCGATCTTCCTGGTCTACACCACGGCTAGCATCTCGCAGACCTTCTTCGCCACCGCCGCGGGCTTCGGCGCGCTGTCGCTCTATGGCTACACGACCAAGCGCGACCTAACCGCGATGGGCTCGTTCCTGATCATGGGCGTGTTCGGTCTGATCATCGCAATGGTGATCAACATCTTCCTGCAGTCGTCGGCGCTTTCCTTCGCCGTTTCGGCGATCGGCGTGCTGATCTTCGCCGGCCTGACCGCTTATGACACGCAGAAGATCAAGGAGATGTATTTCGAGGGCGACGCTTCGGATGTCGCCGGTCGCAAGGCGATCATGGGCGCGCTGAGGCTCTATCTCGACTTCATCAACCTGTTCATGTTCCTGCTGCAGTTCATGGGCGACCGCCGCTAATCAGTAGCGCTGGACCATCGAGTTCCAGAAGGGCGGCCCAACGGCCGCCCTTTTCTTTTGTGCTGGCCTTTGCTGTTATCGAAGCAGACAAAGGGTTTGCATAAAGAATGAGCAATATCACGATTCGGCCCGCGACAGCGGCCGACCTCGACCGGATCACGGAAATCTATGCCGACGCGGTGGCGCAAGGCACGGCGAGCTATGAGCTGGAGGCGCCCAGCCGCGCCGAGATGGGCGTCCGATTCGACAGTTTGATGGCCGGCGGCTTTCCCTATCTGGTGGCGCAGAAGGACGGCGCCGTGCTCGGCTATGCCTATGCCGGTGCCTTCCGGCCACGCCCGGCCTATCGCTTCATCGTCGAGGATTCGGTCTATATCGCGCCCGAGGCCAAGGGCCAGGGCGTCGGGCTCAAGCTGATGCAAAGCCTGATCGAGGCGGTGGAAGCAGCGGGCTTTCGCCAGATCATCGCGGTGATCGGCGATGGCCATGCCGACAGCGCCTCGGTGCGGCTGCACGAGAAACTCGGCTTTCGCCATTCGGGACGCCTTGAAGGCTCCGGCTACAAGCACGGGCGGTGGCTGGACACGGTCTTCATGCAGCTGTCGCTGAATGGCGGAGCATCGGCGCCGCCTGACCCCGAATCGCTGCCGGAGCAGAAGTTCCGCGAGGGCCTTGGAGGGAAATGAACTGAGGAATTGAAGAATTGATGAACTGAAGAATAAAAGAAACAGCGGCTATATATAGTGCTGCGGGCCTTTTCTCCCACTCATCAGTTCTCCAGTTCTCCAGTTCTTCAATTCCCCTTCTTCAATTCCCCGCTCAGGCCTCGACCAGCCTCAGCTTGCTGTCGAATATCCCAAGCACGCGGCCGAGTTCCTGGCCGCGCTTCAAGATGCGGCCACCGGCGGCAATGACGGCAAAGGCGCCCTGCTTGCGGGCCAGCTTCGGATCCTTGACGATCTGGAACAGCGGCACTTCGCTGGTGCGGCGGAACACGGAAAACACAGCGCGGTCGGTGAGATGATCGATGGCGTAGTCACGCCATTCGTTGGCGGCGACCATGCGTCCGTAGAGCCTGAGAATCTGGTCCAGCTCACGCCGGTCGAACCGCACCGGCTGATCGAGGCGCTCGCGTCGCGCCTCGTGCAGCGGGATCAATATTGCGGATGCGTCCCCATCCCCCATCCCGCCGCTGTCATCGGTCATGCCTCGATCCTTCAAAATGAATCTTTGCCACCCAAAGTTGGCGTGTTCGCGGCTGAATTGCAAGACCCGGCGAAGCAGGGCGGTGCCGCGCTGTTTTCGCAACGTCCAGTCACTTTTATGAAACGCCTTGTTGGAATTGGTGATGCTTCGCCACATTTCTGCCTTTTTTTATCCGCGCTCATGCCCCAATGTCCGACGAATTTACCGGCGTTGCCTGAGACGGTTCGGTCCGGCACCGGCTCGTAAACCCCAAGCCCCCCGCCCACGGGTCTGCGTCGGATCGAACCAACCTCGGCTCTTCCTCGGAAGAACCGGGTGCGACGATCCCAAAACCTAAATGACCGACGTCAGAAGCAAGCTGACGTCGGTTTTTTCATGTCTGGGCACTTTGGGGCCCACAAGGGGAGAAGGAAGGTGGCCTCTATGGCTTGTGAATGAACGCAGCGCCAAGAATGGGACCGGGCATGCCGTCCTTGCCGACGGACTGCAGCAGCACGGCACAGCCGCCCTTCTTGGCGATCTCGCTCATCGGCAGTTCGTAGCGCTGTGCCTTGCCGTGCCACATGCCGGCAGTCTGGATGCCGGTGACCGCATTCCAGTAGGTCATCATGCGGCCGGTGTTCTCGCCCTTGCCGATCTTGATCGTCCGCGGCGGGTCGAAATAGACGATGACGACGTGGGCATCGCTGGGGCCGCTGCCGGCATCGCCGGCGTCGATCATGACGCGGTCGCTGGTGCGGCTGACCTTGATGGCGACGCGCATGCCTTCGCCACTCTTGGCCATGCGGGCGAGCGCGCCATCGACCTCGACGCGGCTGGCGCCGTTGACGTGGACGCGGCCGTTGATGACGGCCTGCGGTGTATAGACGGAGCGGCTGCCGAAGGCGCGCATATAGTCATATTGCCGCTCGGTGTTCTCCTTGCGGCTCAGCGTGTCTTGCCAGCCGAGATAGTCCCAGTAGTCGACATGATAGGCGAGCGCGACGATGTCTTCCTTGGCAACGAACTCGGCGAACAACGCATCGGCGGGGGGGCAGGAACTGCAGCCCTGACTGGTGAACAATTCGACCACGCCCAATGGTTTGTCGATCTGAGGCTTGTCAGCTTCGCCGGCATGCCCGGCGCCGGCAAACGCCGAGAGGGCCAGCGCAAGGGCTGCCAGCCACAATGTTTTTCGCGAGGCCATGGTCATTCCGATTCCCGCCGGTGGTGCCGGCTTTGTCTTGATTGCTGAAATATGTGGCAGAACCGGAAGTCAACGGGAAGTCACGTTGCGGTGAAATTTTGCCATTGCGGCCGACAGCAACAGGAAGGGCTACGCTTCAGCATAGAAACCGATTCGGGCGGCAATCACGATGTGGCAAACCCTTTTGGCGCCGGTCGATCCCTATTGCGCGCGGACCGGGCCGGAATTCTGGTCCGAGCCGGTCAATGCCCTGACGAACCTCGCCTTCATAGCCGCCGGCCTGTGGGGCGTGCGCGAGGTGCGTAGGCTGGGCACCGGGGACCTTCGCCGAAGTGCCGGCCTGGTGGGTGGTGGCAATCGGCATCGGTTCGACGATCTTCCATACCTTTGCCACCAAGGGCACGGTCTGGGCCGACGTGCCGCCGATCGCCGGTTTCACGCTCGCCTACACGTTGTTCAACCCGCGCCGTTTCCTCGGCATGCGATGGGGCAAAGGCGATCGCCGAAGACAGGCAGTAGGCAGTAGGGGTGTCTATTCCCTACTGCCTAGTCCCTATTCCCTAAGCCGCCAGATCGCGCAGCACGTATTGCAGGATGCCGCCGTTCTTGAAGTAGTCGAGTTCGTCCAGAGTATCGATGCGGCAGATGAGCGGTACGTTCTTCACCGTTCCGTCGCCATAGGTGACCTTGGCGATCATCGTCTGGCGCGGCTTGATGGTGCTCAAGCCATCGATCTCGACCAGTTCGTCACCCCTGAGATTGAGCGAGGCCCAGGACGTGCCATCCTTGAAGACGAAGGGGATAACGCCCATGCCGACCAGGTTCGAGCGATGGATACGCTCGAAGGACTGGGCGATGACCGCGCGGACGCCAAGCAGATTGGTTCCCTTGGCCGCCCAGTCGCGCGACGAACCGTTGCCGTATTCGACGCCGGCGAAGATGACCAGCGGCACGCCTTCCTTCTTGTATTCCATCGCTGCGTCGTAGATCGATTCCTCTTCCTTCGACGGGTAGTGGATGGTGTAGCCACCCTCACGGCCGTTCTCGCCCAGCATGTGGTTGCGGATGCGGATGTTGGCGAAGGTGCCGCGCATCATCACCTCATGGTTGCCGCGCCTTGTGCCGTACTGGTTGAAGTCGGCGACGCCGACGCCGTGGTCGGTGAGGTATTTGCCGGCCGGTGAAGCCGCCTTGATCGAGCCCGCCGGCGAGATATGGTCGGTGGTGATCTTGTCGCCGAACAGGCCAAGAACGCGGGCGCCCTTGATGTCGCCGATCTTGCCGAAACCGGCGGTCATGCCGGCGAAATAGGGCGGGTTCTGTACATAGGTCGAGTTGTCGTCCCAGGCATAGGTCTGGCCTTCCGGCGCCTTGACGTTCTGCCAGTACTCATCGCCCTTGAAGACGTCGGCATATTTGCGAGCGAACAGCTCGCGGGTGACGTTCTTCTCGATGAACTCCTGGATCTCGGCCGAGCTCGGCCAGATGTCCTTGAGGTAGACCGGGTTGCCGTCCTTGTCCTCGCCGAGCGGCTCCGTCGTGAGATCCTTTGTCACAGTGCCAGCCAGTGCGTGCGCGACGACCAGCGGCGGCGAGGCCAGATAGTTGGCCTGCACGTCGGGCGAGACACGGCCTTCGAAGTTGCGGTTGCCGGAGAGCACCGCGGCGGCAATCAGGCCCTTGTCGTTGATGGTCTTGGAGATCGGCGCGGGCAGCGGGCCGGAATTGCCGATGCAGGTGGTGCAGCCGAAGCCGACCAGGTTGAAGCCGATCTGGTCGAGTTCCTTCTGCAGGCCGGATTTCTCCAGATATTCGGCGACCACCTGGCTGCCGGGGGCCAGCGAGGTCTTCACCCACGGCTTCTGCTTCAGCCCGAGGCGGTTGGCGTTGCGGGCCAGGAGGCCGGCGCCGATCAGCACGCTCGGGTTCGAGGTGTTGGTGCAGGAGGTGATGGCGGCGATGACGACATCGCCATGGCCGAGATCATGATCGGTGCCTTCGACGGCGTAGCGCTTGTGGATCTCGGCCGCCTTCCTGTATTCGGTCTCCATCGCCTTGGCGAAGCCTTCCGGAATGCCTTCCAGGGCGACGCGTCCTTCAGGCCGCTTGGGGCCGGCCATCGACGGCACGACGGAGCCGAGTTCCAGTTCGAGCAGGTCGGTGAAGACAGGGTCCGCCGAGCCGGTGTCGCGCCACAGGCCTTGCGCCTTGGCATAGGCCTCGACCAACGCGATGCGGTCTTCGCTGCGGCCGGACATTGTGAGGTAGCGGATGGTTTCCGCGTCGACCGGGAAGAAGCCGCAGGTGGCGCCATATTCGGGCGCCATGTTGCCGATGGTGGCGCGGTCGGCCAGCGTCATGTTGGAGAGGCCCGGACCGAAGAACTCGACGAACTTGCCGACGACGCCCTTCTTGCGCAGCATCTGGGTGACGGTGAGCACGAGATCGGTGGCGGTGACGCCTTCTTTCAGCTTGCCGGTGAGGCGGAAGCCGATGACCTCGGGCAAAAGCATGGAGACCGGCTGGCCGAGCATGGCCGCCTCGGCCTCGATACCGCCGACGCCCCAGCCGAGCACGCCAAGGCCGTTGATCATGGTGGTATGCGAATCGGTGCCGACGCAGGTGTCGGGATAGGCTGTGGTTTCGCCATCCTCGGTGTTGGTCCAAACCACCTGGCCGAGATATTCGAGATTGACCTGGTGGCAGATACCGGTGCCGGGCGGCACGACGCGGAAGTTGCGGAACGCCTGCTGGCCCCATTTCAGGAACTTGTAGCGTTCCTCGTTGCGCTCATATTCGAGCTCGACATTGCGAGCGAAGGCCATCGGCGTGCCGAATTCGTCGACGATGACGGAATGGTCGATGACGAGGTCGACCGGCACCAGCGGGTTGATCTTCTGCGGATCGCCACCGAGCGAGGCCATGGCGTCGCGCATGGCGGCAAGGTCGACCACGGCCGGAACGCCGGTGAAATCCTGCATCAGCACGCGGGCCGGGCGATAGGCGATCTCGACGCCGGCGGTGCCCTTGTCGGTCAGCCAGCCGGCAACCGCCTGGATGCTCTCCTTGGTGACGGAGCGGCCGTCCTCGTTGCGCAGCAGGTTCTCCAGCAGCACCTTCATCGAATAGGGCAGCTGGGAGATGCCGGTAAGCCCGTTCTTCTCGGCCTCGATGAGGTCGAAATAGGCATATTCCGCGCCGCTTGCGGTCAGCGTGCGGCGGCAATTGAAACTGTCGAGGGATTTTGACACGTGCGATCCTTGTCTGTTCAGCCTGAAAGGGAACGGACGCCGATGGCATGCAATCACGCGCAAAGGTGCGGGTACGGCCATTTCCGCTGTCCGTTCCCAAGCAACCCGAGCCGTTCAAGGCGGCGCGTGCGCTGGTTCGGCGCTAATTCTGTTCCCGCGCCGACCGCTGGCACGGATGCACCGCATATAGAGAATTTTCTGGAATAGTTCTAGACAGTTGGAAAGCAAATTTGTGCGATGCGGCAGCTGCCGCGACACATGGTTTTCAGGGCAGGCGAGGGATGCGGCTGATCGCCGAAAATCTGGGCGGCGAACGCGGCGGCGACACGGTGTTTTCGGGCATCGGCTTTGCCTTGGAGGATGGTCAAGCGCTTGTCGTCACAGGGCCGAATGGGTCGGGCAAATCGACCTTGCTGCGGGTCATCGCCGGGCTGCTTCCGGTGGCGCACGGCAGCGTGAAGATCGAAGGCGTTATGACGATTGAAGACGGGGGCGAGGCGTTTCCGTCGGTCGCGTCGGCCTGTCATTACCTTGGCCATCAGAATGCAATGAAGCCGGCGCTCAGCGTGGCGGAGAATTTGCACTTCTGGCGCGACTTCAACGGCGAAGGGCAGCTCGGCGTCGAAGAGGCGCTTGAAACGGTCGGACTGGGCGGCATCGGCCACCTGCCGTTCGGCTATCTCTCGACAGGGCAGCGGCGGCGATCGGCGATCGCCAAGTTGTTGGTCAGCCATCGGCCGCTGTGGCTGCTCGACGAGCCGACGGCGGGGCTGGACAAGGCTTCGGAGGGGCGGTTCGCGGGGTTGATGACGCGGCATCTCGAAGGCGGAGGGATAATCGTTGCGGCGACGCATCTGCCGCTAGGGATTTCGAGCGCGGCGGAATTGGTGATGGGATAGTGCGGTGATGTTGGCATTCCGTCCCACCCCCCTCTGTCCTGCCGAACAGCTCAAATCATGCTAGCGCTCTTCCTCCGCGACATCCGCCTCAACATCCGTGCCGGCGGCGGCGCGTTGACCGGCGTCATCTTTTTCCTCGCCGTCATCGCCACCATCCCGTTCGGGGTAGGGCCGGATCTCAAGCTGCTTGCCCGCATCGGCCCGGCGATCCTGTGGATCGGCGCGCTGCTGTCTTGCCTGCTTGGGCTCGACCGGCTGTTCCAAGCCGACCGCGAGGACGGCTCGCTCGATCTCTTGGTGCTCGGCAATGACCGACACATGCTGGCCTTGACGGTGCTGACGAAATGCCTGGCGCATTGGGCGGGCAGCGTTTTGCCGCTGGTCATCGCCGCGCCCTTGCTCGGGCTGTTCATGAATATGGAACCACTCGGCATCGGCGCCACGGCGCTGACCCTTCTGGTCGGCACGCCGGCAATCACCTTCATCGGTGCAGCCGGTGCCGCAGTGGCGGTGGCGCTGCCGCGTGGCGGGCTGCTGATCTCGGTGCTGGTGCTGCCGCTGACCATTCCGGTGCTGATCTTCGGCGTTTCGGCGAGCTATGGCGCGACGGCCAATCCCGATCCGTTTCTGCAGCCCTTCCTCATTCTTGCCGCGCTGACCCTGTTTCTTGCAGTGCTGGGTCCAGTCTCGGCGGCGCTGGCGCTGCGCCACGGCACGGATTGAAGTGGCGGCATGAGCGCGAAGGCTGCGGCGCGGCGACCGATTGCGAAGCAGACGAGGCGAGGCTAAGGGAAGGCATGTTCGAACTGGATGTAATGATCGGTTTGGAAGGTCGCACCTTGGCGGGGGCTGCCGTATGAGCGCGCATGCACTCTACGTGACCGCAGCCTATGGTGTCACCGCCGTGGTGCTGATCGGGCTGATCGGCTGGATCCTGATAGACCAGCGGGCGCGCAAGCGCGAACTCGCCGAGCTGGAAGCGGGCGGCGTGCGGCGTCGCTCCGACAAGGCCGTCAAGTCATGAGCACCGAAATGGACACGCCGCCGCCGCGTCGCCGCCTGTTCGTGCTTTTGCCGCTGCTGATTTTCCTCGGCCTGGCGGGACTGTTCCTGTCGCAGTTGTTGTCGGGGCGCGATGTTTCGGAAGTGCCGTCGGCGCTGATCGGCCTGCCGGCGCCGCAGACCAACCTGCCGGCGCTCGAGGGCAGCAACCTGCCGGGGCTCGATTCGAAAGCCTTCGTCGGCAAGGTCACATTGGTCAACGTCTTTGCGTCGTGGTGCGCGCCGTGCCGCGAAGAGCATCCGGTGCTCTTGGCGCTGTCGCAGGACAAGCGTTTTGTCATGGCGGCGCTGAACTATAAGGACCAGCCGGAAAACGCCCGCCGGTTCCTCGGTGATCTCGGCAACCCGTTCCAGGCGATCGGGGTCGATGAAGCCGGCCGTACGGCGATCGACTGGGGTGTCTACGGCGTGCCGGAAACCTTCGTCATCGGCAAGGACGGCAAGATCGCCTACAAGCATGTCGGCCCACTGACACCCGAGACGGCGAGGGATCTCTTGCTGCCACAGATTGAAAAGGCGCTGACGGCGCCGGGTTGACGGTCACTCGCGTTCGTCATCCTAGGGCGAAGCAAGGAGCGGAGCGACGCGGCGAAGACCCTAGGATCCATGCCGCGACATTCGCCCGGAAATGCGGCGGTCCGAAACGCGCGCTTTTTAGCGCGAAATCACGGGTCATCGCAAAACAAATTCTGCACCGCTGTGGTGCTCGAAAATCACGGCATGGATCCTTGGGTCTTCGCTCCGCTTCGCGTCGCTACGCCCAAGGATGACGAACGTGATAGGTCGACCGAATACTACTCAGCCGTAGATCTGCTTGTGGACCTGGTAGAGCATTTCCGAGCGGTCGGCGCGCATATCGGCCAGATCGCGGCTGGAAAAGCTGTCGATTTCGGCGACAAGGCGGTTGTAGTGCTTGCGCTTGGCAATGCTGTTGCGAGCGCGGGTCATGAGACTGTCGAGGATCATAGCAAGGTTCCTTTTGGCGCCGCATTTGCGCGACCGTTATTCCTCCCTTGATCGATACAGAGCATGACATAGTAATGGTGCATTGCAAAAAGAAGATGTTGCAATGCACCATTGCGTCTGGCGCATAGCCGGTTAAGCCCGCTTAACCTGGGTTAAGCTGCTTAACCCAGGTAAGAGCCATTAACGCGGCATTCCTCCATCACGTCCGCAGGAGACCGCCGACGATTTCACCGATCGATCTTGCCATATCGATCGCCGGCTGGCTTGATCCCATCTCACCTGATGCCGGGAGGAAAACTATGGCGGCCGCAGACTATTATGAGATTCTCGATCCACGCTTCGCGCGCCTGTTCAACGGCAACGCCCAGGTGGAGAAGCTGTTCACCGGATGCCAATGGGCGGAAGGACCGGCCTGGTTCGCCGCCGGCCGCTATGTCGTCTGGTCCGACATCCCCAACAACCGCATGCTGCGCTATGACGAGACCGACGGCAATGTCAGCGTCTTCCGGCAGCCATCCGGCAATTCCAATGGCAACACTGTTGACCGGCAGGGCCGGCTGGTCACCTGCGAGCATTCCGGCCGCCGGGTCAGCCGCACCGAGTTCGACGGCTCGATCACCACCATCGCCGCCAAATGGAAGGGCAAACGGCTGAACTCGCCCAACGACGCGGTGGTGAAGTCGGACGGCTCGATCTGGTTCACCGATCCGAGCTACGGCATCGACACCGACTATGAAGGCGACAAGGCCGAGAGCGAAATCGGCGCCTGCCATGTCTACCGGGTCGATCCCGGCACCGGCGAGGTCGAAGCCGTCATCACCGACATGGTCAGGCCCAATGGGCTGGCCTTCTCGCTCGACGAGAGCAAGCTCTATGTCGTCGACACTGGCCGCACGCACGGTGCGCAGAACCCGGCGCATATGCGGGTGTTCAATGTCGGCAAGGGCGGCAAGAAGGTGTCGGGCGAAAAGGTCTTCGCCGACTGCACCGCCGGCCTGTTCGACGGCTTCCGGCTCGACGAGGACGGACGCATCTGGACCAGTGCCGCCGACGGCATCCATTGCTACGATCCGGACGGCACGCTGATCGGCAAGGTCAAGGTGCCGGAAGTCACCGCCAATTGCGTGTTCGGCGGCAACAAGCTGAATTGCCTCTACATCGCCGGCACCACCTCGCTCTACATGGTGCGGCTGATGGTCAACGGCGCCAAGACCTATTGAGACAAAGCACTGGCGACCGTTCGATAGTTTCGTCGAAGCGGCTCGCGAGCACGAACATCCCCGGGAGGACAAAATGCCATTCGTCAACATCCGCATCGTCAAGGAAGTGATATCAGCCGATCCGGCGGGCAAGAAGGCGGATATCGCCAAGAAGGTCACGGCGGCCATCATGGAGGCCACCGGACTGGGTAACGACGATGTCTGGGTGGTCTTCGAGGAGGTCAACGCGCGCGATTGGTATGTCGGGAAGACGGATGTGGAGACGCTGAGGGGGAAGAAGTAGTTCGAAGACGTGGTGGCCCAGCCCCACGCCTTCGTCATCCTAGGGCGGAGCAGTCGCGAAGCGACGTCGCGGAGACCCTAGGATCCATGCCGCGACTTTCGAGCACGACAACGGTGCAATTCTGTTTGTTGTACGGCTCGCGGAATGTCGGGCTATCTTGCGCCCCTCCTGAACCGCAGCATTCTCCGGCAAAGGTCGCGGCATGGATCCTAGGGTCTGCGCCGCGTCGCTGCGCTCCTTGCTCCGCCCTAGGATGACGAAGCGCGGTGATGGCTGCCCGGTATCAACGCGCGCGAATGAACTCCGCGAACGCTGAAACGGCGTTGCGCATCGCCTGCCGGTTTTCCGGCTCGGCCAAGACAGCCTCCACCTCCGGCGGCTTCTTGCCGAGCAGGGCAATCTCCAGCATTTCCTCGCAAAGCACGAACGACATGGTGCGCATGATCTCGGCCAGTGCGGCGCGGGCGAACAGCGAGCGTAACGAGGCATGCGCCAGCATGGCCGGCTTGGCGACGGCGGCGTCGCGCGAGACCAGCCAGTCGAGCGCATTCTTCAGCCCGCCGGGCACCCCGTGGGCATATTCGGGACACGAGACGATAACGCCGTCGGCTCGGGTGACGGCATCGATCAGCGCGGAGGCGTCGAGCGGCGTCCGCTCGCCTTCATCGTCGGGATTGAAGATCGGCAGACGGCCAAGCCCGTCATAGACGGTGACGCGACAGCCTGGCGGCGCGTTGCGCGCCAGTGCGGCGACAAGCGCCGAATTGGTGGAGGCCGCGCGCAGGCTGCCGGAAAAGGCAAGGATGTTCAGCAAGGATGGAACCGTTCAGGACGAATCGTCGTCTCGAAAACCTACCACATCGTCTGCTTGTAGCCGTCGTCCAGCCAGCGGTCGGTCGCCTCGACCGAATCGGCCAGCGCCAGTTGGTCGCGCAGGATCTGGCCGAGCGTCGGCAGCGTCGCGCGGTCGTACCAGGTTTCCGGCTTCCAGAGATCCGAGCGCATGAAGGCCTTGGCGCAATGCATGTAGGCGGTCTTGACGCTGACCACGACGACGCTTTGCGGCTCCTTGCCATCGACGGCAAGCCGTTTGCGCAAGCCCCCGTCCACGGTGATGCGGGCTTCGCCGTTGACGCGCAGCGTCTCGTTCATGCCAGGAATGAGGAACAGCAGCCCGACGGAGGGATTGACGAGAATGTTCTCAAGCGTGTCGAGCCGGTTGTTGCCGGGCCGGTCCGGAATGGCGATGGTCGTGTCGTCGAGCACGGCGGCGAAGCCAGGCTTGTCGCCCTTCGGCGTCACGTCGGCATTGCCGGCGCCGTCGGACGAGCCGATCAGTACGAACGGGCTCCTGCCGATGAAGGAGCGGCAATGGCCGTCGAGCGCCTTCAATTCCTTGCGGATCGAGCCGTCGGTCGGCCGCGGCGTCTTGTAGATCGTCCTCAGCCCATCGCGCGTGGTGACGAATTCCATCGCCCTCTCCCTATTTCCCGGCCTTGTCCTCGAGCGAATGGCGCAGGATCAGCGGCATCTGGCTGAAGGTGAACAGAAGCGTGATCGGCATGATGCCCCAGACCTTGAAGGTAACCCAGGTGTCGGTGGAAAAATTCCGCCACACCACTTCATTGGCAAGGGCCAGGAACAGGAAGAACAGGCCCCAGCGGAAGGTCAGCTTGCGCCAGCCTTCGGCATCGAGGCTGAAGGCCGAATCGAAGACATAGCCAAGCAGCGACTTGCCGAAATAAAGGCCGCCGAGCAGCACGCCGCCGAACAGCATGTTGACGATGGTGGGCTTCATCTTGATGAAGATGTCGTCCTGCAGATAGAGCGTCAGCGCGCCGAAGATGAAGACGACGACGCCCGACACCATCGGCATGATCGGCAAGGTGCGCATCAGCAGCCATGAGGCGATCAGCGCGATTGCCGTGGCGGCCATGAACAGGCCCGTGGCGACGAAGATCGGGCCGCCGAATTCGGCCAGAGCAGGGAATTTCTGCACCAGCCATTGGCCGCGCGCATTGGCGAAGAAGAACACCATCAACGGCCCCAACTCCAGCACCAGCTTGAGAAGCGGATTGACGCCTTCCTTCTTTTGTTTTTGCGGGTCGGACGGGTCGCGTTCGAGAATGGGTGGGTTCATGGAATCTCTTTCTTGCGCATGATCTGATCCAAAAAGTCTGCAACTTTTTGGGACATGCTTGCTACGCCACTCCAGCAATCGCCCTGGCGAATTCGCTTGCCGAGAAGGGTTCGAGGTCGTCGACCTGTTCGCCGACGCCGATGAAATAGACCGGCAATTTGTGCTTTGCCGCGATCGCCACCAGAATACCGCCGCGCGCCGTGCCGTCCAGCTTGGTCATCACCAGGCCATTGACGCCGGCGACATTGCGGAAGATCTCAACCTGGTTGAGCGCGTTCTGGCCGGTGGTCGCGTCGACCGTCTGCAGCACGGTGTGCGGCGCTTCCGGATCGAGCTTGCCGAGCACGCGGACGATCTTTTCGAGCTCGGCCATCAGTTCGGTCTTGTTTTGCAGGCGGCCGGCGGTGTCGATGATCAGCACGTCGGAGCCGGCTTCCCTAGCCTTTTCGAAGGCGTCGTAGGCCAACCCTGCGGCATCGGCGCCGATCTTGGAGGCGATGACCGGCGATTTCGTCCGCTCGCCCCAGATCTTCAACTGCTCGATCGCCGCGGCGCGGAAGGTGTCGCCGGCGGCGAGCATCACCGACAGGCCGCCATCGGTGAGCTTGGCCGCGAGCTTGCCGATGGTCGTGGTCTTGCCGGTGCCGTTGACGCCGACCACCAGGATGACATGCGGCTTGTGCGAAAGATCGAGTTCCAGCGGCATGGCGACGTGGGTCAGCACCTTCTCCACCTCCGCCGCCATGATGGCGCGAACCTCGGTGTCGGAGACATCCTTGCCGTAGCGGCTGGCGGCCAGCGCATCGGTGACGCGCAAAGCGGTTTCCATGCCGAGATCGGCACGGATCAGCACGTCCTCCAGATCCTGCAGCGTCTCCTCGTCCAGCTTGCGCTTGGTGAAGACGCCGGCAATGTTGCCGGTCAGTTCCTTGGACGAACGGGCAAGCCCGTCCTTCATGCGCTGGAACCAAGAACGCCTCGGCGCCGGTTCCGGCGCCTTCCGCGGCTCGGCCTTCTGCTCGACTTTCCTGGTGACGGTCACCTTGCCGGGCGCGGGAACGGATCTTGGCGCGGGTTGCGGGACGGCCTGCGGTTCGGGTGCGATCTCGGCGATGATCGGCTGCGATTCGATCGGCGCGGGCTGGCGAATGGGAGGTACGATCTCGGCCGACGGAGCTTCAGCCACGTCTTGCGCAGGTTTGCGCTGCCCCTCGCCCTCTCCCCGTGAAGGACGGGGCGAGGGGGGCGTCAGCGTTGAGGCTTCTTCCTCGAAGTCTGAAAGAGGAGGCGCGGCGTCACCGCTATCTCCCTTCTCCCCGTCTCTATACGGGGAGAAGGTGCCGGCAGGCGGATGAGGGGCTGCGCTGACCTCTGACGGTGGCTGAGCAGGGGCCGGCGCCGGTGTCGGCACCTCGATCGGAGTTGGTGTCCCTGCAGGGACCTCGACCGGCGGCGTCGGCACTTCGACCGGGGCCGGTTCCGGTTGCTTTTCCGGGCGCGACGGAACGATCTCAGGCTCGGACGGCGCGGGTGGCGGTACCTCTTGCGGCCGCGGTTTGGGAGCAGGCTCCGGAACGGCGGGAGGCGTTGGTATTTCCTCGGGCGCCGGCGGCTCGACGGGTGTCTCAGGCGCGGGTTCTTCTTCCGGCTCGGGCTCCGGCAGGGGTTCCGGCGCGGGCGGAACGGCAGGCTCCGGTGCTGGCGGAATGGTCGGTGCCGGCTCGGGCACCGGTTCCTCGATAGGCGCCGGTTTCGGCGCTGGAATCACCTCCGGCTCGACTGTCGGCGTCGGCGCGGCTTCCGCCTCGGGGTCCAGTTCGTCGCGCTTCAAAAACTCCGGAACGACCTGCTCGGCCGCCGGCTTCAGCGCATCGAGCGCTTCCCACTTGATCGGCGGCAGCGGGGCGGTCTCGTCGACCCGCTCCTCGACCACCTCTTTCTTGCCGAACGAAAATATCTTCTTGAAAAAACCAGCCATGCTTTGCGTTTCTCAGGCCGCGCGGGCGGCAAGGGGGGTCGCGATCAGCTTGGTACCGTCGTGGCCTGATATATCGGCCTCGACGATCTCACCCGGCACGCCCGTGCCGAGTGCGGCAAGCGTAAACCCTTCGGTGCGGCCAAGTCCGTCGCGCTCGATCAGGATCGACTGACGGGTTCCGGAAAGCGACGACAGATGGCGCCGATACGCGGCATCACCAGCGGCGCGCAGCCGGGCGGCGCGCTGCTTGACCAATTCGCGGCGGAGCTGCGGCATGCGCGCGGCGGGCGTGCCTTCGCGCGGGCTGAACGGGAAGACGTGGAGGTGAGTCAGGCCACACTCCTCGACGATTTTTTCCGAGTTCTCGAACATCTCCTCGGTCTCGGTCGGGAAGCCGGCGATGATGTCGGCGCCGAACACGATGCCGGGGCGCAGCTTGCGAACGTCCTCGCAGAAGCGGATCGACTGATCGCGCAGATGCCGGCGCTTCATGCGCTTCAGGATCATGTCGTCGCCCGACTGCAGCGACAGATGCAGATGGGGCATCAGCCTGGGTTCGGTGGCGATGGCGTCGAGCAGATCGTCGTCGGCCTCGATCGAATCGATCGAGGACAGCCGCAGGCGCTTCACGTCAGGCACCTGCCTGAAGATGGTTTTTACCAGTCTGCCGAGCTTCGGGGCGCCCGGCAGGTCGGCGCCAAAACCGGTCATGTCGACACCGGTCAGCACGATCTCGGCATAGCCGTTTCCGGCGAGCCGTTTGACCTGCTCGACCACGGCGCCCATCGGCACCGAGCGTGAATTGCCGCGGCCGTAAGGGATGATGCAGAAGGTGCAGCGGTGGTCGCAGCCGTTCTGCACCTGGACGAAGGCACGTGCCCGGCCCTCGATGGCGTCGACCATGTGGCCGGCGGTCTCACGCACCGAAAAGATGTCATTGACGCGCGCCTTCTCGGTGTCGTTGACGCCGAAATCCGGCAGCGCGCGATAGGAGTTCGCCTTCAGCTTCTCCTCGTTGCCGAGCACGAGATCGACCTCCTCCATTGCGGCGAATTTTTCAGGCTCGGTTTGCGCGGCGCAGCCGGTGACGATGATGCGGGTTTGCGGGTTGTCGCGGCGCGCCTTGCGGATCGCCTGTTTGGCCTGGCGCACCGCCTCGCCGGTGACGGCGCAGGTGTTGAAGATCACGGCGCCGCCTTCCAGCGCGCCGAGGCCGGCGGTTTCAGCCTCGCGCCGCATCACTTCGGATTCATAGGTGTTCAGCCGGCAGCCGAAGGTCACCACATCGATGCCCCTGGACACCGGGCTCTTGGACAGAGCGGACATCAGGCCGCGCTTTCGGTGTCGCGAGCCCATGTTCCGGTCGCCGGATCGAAGCTGCCGGAAAATTCCCATTCGGCCGCGCCGGTGAGGATGACGTGGTCATCGCCGCGCCATTCCACATGCAGCGTGCCGCCGCCAGGGGTCAACAGGCTGACGCTGCGGCCGGTCCGATTGGTGCGGGCGGCTGCGACCACCGCGGCGCAGGAGGCCGAGCCACAGGCCTTGGTCAGGCCGGCGCCACGTTCCCATGTGCGGATGATCATGGTTTCGGGCGAAGTGATCTGAGCGATGGTGATGTTGGCGCGTTCGGGAAACATCGGATGGTTCTCGAGCAGCGGGCCGAAGCGGTCGAGCTCGTAGGACCAGACGTCGCGGTCGACCCAGAAGATGGCGTGCGGGTTGCCCATCGAGACGACAGAGGGTGAATGCAGCACCGGTGCGTCGATCGGGCCGATCTGCAGCTCGATCTTGCGGGTATCATGGAATTCCTCGGCCAGCGGAATGTCCTGCCAGCCGAAGCGCGGTATGCCCATGTCGACCGAGATCGAGCCATCGGCATGTTCGCGCGCGTTGAGAATGCCGGCGACGGTCTCGAAGGTGAAGGTCTTCTGGCCGGTCTCGGCGGCGAGCGCCTGGACGACGCAGCGCATGCCGTTGCCGCAGGCCTGCGCGCCGGTTCCGTCGGAATTCAATATGTCGATGAAAAAGGCGGTGCCCGGCGTCCTGGCGTCGTGGATCGCCATGATCTGGTCGAATCTTGTCGCGGCATCGGCGTTCAGCGCGATTGCCGCGGCCGCCGTCACCCGATCGGCACGGCCACGCATGTCGGCAACGATGATCTCGTTGCCGATGCCGTTCATCTTGGCGAAAGGGGCAGTGCTGGCCATTGCTCCGAAAGTTCCATGTCCGATTGCCGCTATATGGCGGAAACGGGCAGGAATTACCAGTGCGGAGCCGCTTTACGTCACCGCGAAAATGCCAAGTACCATCAGCAGGAAGATGATCAGAACGATGCCGATGAGGATGCGCGCCCCGGTGGCGGCAGCACCTGCCAGCGCCGGCATGCCGAGCAAGCTCGCCGCCGCGGCGACGATCAGCAAAATGACGATCCATTTGAGCATGGGAATGCCTCGCAAACCGACAGATTTTGAAACCGTATGAAAAACGCGGCTGCCGCGCTTGGGTTCCCGTCGGCTTGCGAGGCCGCTGCCGGTTGACCGACCTAGCCGGCGATCTCGATATCGGTGGTGAAAGGCGCCGTCTTGTTCGAATTCTCGTCATGCATGAGAAAGTCGCATCGGTATTTGCCGGGCGGCAAGCCGTCGAGGGACAGGTCCAGCTTGAAGAACAGTTCGCGGTTGTGTGAGCGGGAGGCGACCTGGACACGGCCGACCTTCTCACTCGTGCCGAGAGTCTCGCCGGCCGCGGAAACGACGGTGATGTCGACGGAAAGCGCTATCATGCTGTTGCCGAGACCGTCCGAGCCGTAGCCATAGCCAACAGGCTCCATATAGAGCACGATCTTCTCGCCGGGTTTGTAGATGCGATTGGCACGCTCGCTGTAGATGCCGAAACCGCTTGCGGAATCGACCTGTTTGACGTTCTGGACGGCCAGCGGCATCGCTTGCCAAAGGGCTTCCTCGGCGCCGCGGAATTTGTCCAGCGCGTCGGCGCCATCACCCGACTTCAGCAGTTTTTCGGCCTCGGTGGCGCGATCGGTGATTTCGCCTGCGAAAGCGCATGGCGTCGAAAACGCCAGCGCCATCAGAATTGCCATGATCGATTTCATCTGAAATTCCCCCTCTGCCCGTTAGGCGGACCATCCGCGAAAATGATCGGTCCGTAAATGCCCAATGCAGATGTCAGCCGCGCCCGATCTCGGGCACGCTCCAGATCTCGCCGGGCCGCAAGGCGCGAAAGCGCCCTCGTGGGATGCCTTGATCGTCAAGCGCCTCGGTCAATTTCCGCGCCGGTTCGTCGATCGGTTCGTCGGTGAGCTGAAAGGTGCCCCAGTGGCAGCCGGCGGCGAAAGCGGCGTTGCACAGCGTCATGCCTTGCACCGCTTCCTCCGGATTCTGGTGCTGAGGCGCCATGAACCAGCGCGGCTCATAGGCACCGATCGGCAGGATGGCGAAGCGGAAACCGCCATGTTTCCCGGCCATCTGCCGGTAGTTGATGCCATCGTGAAAGCCGGTGTCACCGGCGAAATAGAGCTTGCTATCAGGCGTTTCGACGACGAAGCCGGCCCACAGCGCCATGCGCCGGTCGCGGGCGCCGCGCGCCGACCAGTGGTGCACCGGCTCGACATGGACCGCGACGCCGTTGCCGACCTCTACCCTGTCGCCCCAATCATGGGCCGACAGCCGCATGCCGGGAATCGCATCGCCGATCAGGGTGTCGTTGCCGAGCGGGGTAAGCACCAGCGGGTCGTGGCCGGCCTTCAGCCGCTTCAGGGTGGCGAGATCGAGATGGTCGTAATGGTTGTGGCTGACCAGCACGAGGTCGATCGGCGGCAGGTCGGCGAAGGCGATGCCTGGCGGATTGATGCGTTTTGGTCCGGCGAAGAAAAGCGGCGACGCACGCTGCGACCAGACCGGGTCGGTCAGGATGTTCAGACCGCCCGTCTGGATCAGCAAGGTGGAATGGCCCACCATCGTTACGTTCAGCGCCGCGCCATCGACCTTCGCGGCCGGCTTTGCCTGCGGAAAGGGGCTTGGATTCGTCGCCGGCCATTTCGAGCGCTTGCCATTCAACTGCCATTTCAGCAGGTCGGCGAAACGGCCGGGCAGCTGGCCGTCGGGATTGAAGAACAGGGTGCCGTCGAAATGATCGCTGGGCGGGCCGCTATAGTAGCGATTGGCGGCTTTCTTTCTCGCGGCCAATTTTGCGGCTCCAGCAGGTTTCGTCTCCCTGACATAGGCGCTGTGCCTGCTTGCGCAAGCATTTGACCGCCGAATGGCAGGGGAGGGGCGGCACGGTGTCGACCGGGACCTCAGGGCGATGCGCGACAAGTGGCCCGTGCCATCGCGATCGCGATAAATTTGCAACAAATCTTGCCGCAAACCGTATTTTAACCATATCGGGTTGAAATTTCGCCACCTTCTCCATCTTGGTGGAGGTGAGATTGTGCGGACGGCTTCCCCCCAGCCGGATCCGACGGAGGTTGGAATGACTTTTTCGAAAACCGGTCTGGTGGCCGTATCGCTGGCCGCGCTCGTTGCGAGCGGCTGTTCGACGTCACGTTTCTCGTCGATGGATGATCAGCAGCCGGCACCGCTAGAGGCCGCGCCCGCCGGCAAGGTGACCGCGAACCAGCTGCCGCCGCCGGCGTCGCCCGGCACCACGGACCCGTCGCAATTCCCGACCGCGCCGGCGAACACGCAGGTCGCCTCGCTGCCGCCGGACGGCACGGCACCGGCCGGCGCTTCGGACCTCAACGCCGCCAGTGTCGCGGGTGTCTGGAATGCCAACGTTTCGGGCCAGAGCTGCAAGGTGGCGACGCCGCAGACCAAATTCGGCGCCGGCTTCCGCGCCGGGCCGCTGCATTGCCCGGCACCGATCGACGGCATCAAGTCGTGGAACGTCGCCGGCAAGCAGCTCACGCTCTATGACGAGAATGGCGGCGCGCTGGCGCGGCTCTATTCCTCGGGCGGCTCGAAATTCGACGGCCAGACTTCGAACGGCCAGCCGATTTCGCTTACAAGATAGGCTAGCCCTTCCGAATGCATTTCGCCCAGAAGTGGCCCCGTTTTGGGACAGCGACATGCATAAAGCAAATGACGTGACCAATGCATCTGCGTGACGGCCTCCATACCCATGCGACCGTCAGGCAGCGCTACGACCATCTGGTGGAAACCGGTGCGATCGGCCGCGATCCGGCGCAGGAGCGGATCACCGCCGCGCTGGACCGGCTGACCGACGAGATTTCGGCCAAGCGACTGGCACACAAGTCCAGCGCGCTGGGCTGGCTGTTTGCCCGCAAGCGCGAGACGCATGAGGCCGTCAAAGGCCTCTACATCCATGGCGGCGTCGGCCGCGGCAAGACCATGCTGATGGATATGTTCTTCGACCTGCTGCCGGTGCGGCGCAAGCGCCGCGTCCATTTCAACGACTTCATGGCCGATGTGCAGGATCGTATCCAGAAGCACCGGCAGGCGCGCAAGAATGGCGACGTCAGGCAAGACGATCCGATCCCGCCCGTGGCCAAGGCGCTCGCCGAGCAGGCCTGGGTGCTGTGCTTCGACGAGTTCTCGGTTACCGACATTGCCGATGCGATGATCCTGTCGCGGCTGTTTTCGGCGCTGTTTGCCAGCGGCGTGGTGCTGGTCGCCACCTCGAACGTGGCGCCGGAAGATCTTTATAGAGATGGACTGAACCGCCAGCTTTTCCTGCCTTTCATCGGCATTCTGCAGCGGCATGCACAGGTGCTCTCGCTCGACGCCGACAAGGACTACCGGCTGGAAAAACTCGCCCGCACACCGGTCTATGTCACGCCGGCCGATGCGGCGGCCGACCAGATACTCGACGAGGCTTGGCAAGCCATGACGCGCGGAGTGCCAGAGGGCCAGACGTCACTTGCCCTCAAAGGCCGGCAAGTGGTCGTGCCGCGCGCCGCCGGCGACGTGGCGCGGTTCTCCTTCGCCGATCTCTGTGAAAAGCCGCATGGGGCACGCGACTACCTGGCGATCGCCGGGCGCTTTTCGACCATCTTCGTCGATCATGTCCCAGTGCTCGGCGAAGGCAAGCGCAACGAGGCCAAGCGCTTCATCCTGTTGATCGACACGCTTTATGACCATCATGTGCGGCTGGTGATGAGTGCAGAGGCTCCGCCGTCGCAGCTTTATCTCGCAAGGCGCGGCGTCGAGGTCTTCGAATTCGAACGCACGGCATCGCGCCTGATCGAGATGCAAAGCCACGACTGGCTGGAGGATTGGGCGGAGCGGCGGAAGATGAAGACGGCGCCAGAAGCGCAGCAGGCGCAGGCGTAGGGACGCGTAGGTTCGCCCCCATGCATCCTTGGTGATTTACGAAACCGTCGCGACGATCGATTCTCCCCCCTCGAGGGGGAGATGGACGGCAGGCCAGAGGGGGGTTGGTTCGACCGGGCGCGGCACAGATGGCGCCAGCGCTTCACGCGAGGCGACCCCCTCTGTCGCCTTTGGCGACATCTCCGCCTCAAGGGGGGAGATTTGGTGCCAGTATCACAACGGCGTCATCGCCTGGAAATAGCCTTCTGATTTCCATACTCATTGCGTAAACCTCGCAAGTCGGCTTACAAACTTTGACGTTTACGTAAATCCCAATGTTTCTAACCGATTGAAATTATTCACTCGAAAATAATCGATTGAATATATTTTCCACCGGGGCTACTGGATGCGGCGAAGTCTCGCGGGTCCCCGCAGCATTCCGGCCTCTTCCTCGACGCCGCCACCCAGATCGCCAGCGATTTGGGCGTCGTCACAGACAAAGGGAAAATTTCCTCACATGGCACGCAACAAGATAGCGCTCATCGGCTCTGGCATGATCGGCGGCACGCTCGCCCACATGATCGGCCTCAAGGACCTCGGCGACGTGGTGCTGTTCGACATTGCCGAGGGTATCCCGCAGGGCAAGGGGCTCGATATCGCGCAGTCATCGCCGGTCGATGGCTTCGACAGCCGCCTCACCGGCATTAACGACTATGCCGGCATCGAGGGTGCCGATGTCTGCATCGTCACCGCCGGCGTGCCGCGCAAGCCGGGCATGAGCCGCGACGACCTTCTGGGCATCAACCTCAAGGTCATGGAGCAGGTCGGCGCCGGGCTGAAGAAATACGCGCCGAAGGCTTTCGTCATCTGCATCACCAATCCGCTCGATGCCATGGTGTGGGCGCTGCAGAAGTTTTCCGGCCTGCCCAAGAGCCATGTCGTCGGCATGGCCGGCGTGCTCGACAGCGCGCGCTTCCGCTATTTCCTGGCCGAGGAATTCAAGGTCTCGGTCGAGGACGTCACCGCCTTCGTGCTCGGCGGCCATGGCGATTCCATGGTGCCGATGATCCGCTATTCGACGGTGTCAGGCATTCCGCTGCCCGACCTCATCAAGATGGGCTGGACCTCGAAGGAGAAGCTCGACCAGATCGTGCAGCGCACCCGCGACGGCGGCGCCGAGATCGTCGGCCTGCTCAAGACCGGCTCGGCCTTTTATGCGCCGGCCGCCTCGGCGATCTCGATGGCCGAAGCCTACCTCAAGGACAAGAAGCGCGTGCTGCCATGCGCCGCGTATCTATCCGGCCAGTATGGCGTCAAGAACACCTATGTCGGCGTTCCCGTGGTGATCGGCGCCGGCGGCGTCGAGCGCATCATCGAGATCGACCTCAACAAGAGCGAGCAGAAGATGTTCGACAGTTCGGTGGCGACGGTGCAGGGCCTGACCGAGGCCTGCGTCAAGATCGCGCCGCAACTCGCCGCCAAGTAACCCGGAGAAAATCCAGATGAACATCCATGAGTATCAGGGCAAGGCGCTGCTGAAGTCTTTCGGCGCGCCGGTGGCCGAAGGAGTGCCGGTGTTCAAGGCGAGCGAGGCGGAAGCCGCCGCCAGGGCGCTGCCCGGCCCGCTCTACGTGGTGAAGAGCCAGATCCATGCCGGCGGCCGCGGCAAGGGCAAATTCAAGGAGCTTGGCCCAGACGCCAAGGGTGGGGTCAGGCTGGCGAAGTCGGTCGCCGACGTCGTCACCAACGCCAATGAGATGCTGGGCAACACGCTGGTGACCAAGCAGACCGGCCCGGCCGGCAAGCAGGTCAACCGCCTCTACATCGAGGACGGCGCCGACATAGAGCGCGAACTCTATCTGTCGATCCTCGTAGACCGCTCGGTCGGCCGCGTCGCCTTCGTCGTCTCGACGGAAGGCGGCATGGACATCGAAGCGGTCGCGCACGACACGCCGGAAAAGATCATCACCGTCGCCATCGATCCGGAAAAGGGCGTCACATCGGCCGATCTGAAGGCGCTCAACGGCGCGCTGAAGCTCGACGGTGACGCAGCCAAGGACGGCGACACGCTGTTCCCAATCCTCTACAAGGCCTTTGTCGAGAAGGACATGAGCCTGCTCGAGGTCAACCCGCTGATCGTCATGAAGAACGGCCGGCTGCGCGTGCTCGATGCAAAAGTGTCGTTCGACAACAATGCGCTGTTTCGTCACCCGGATGTGCTCGAACTGCGCGACATCACCGAAGAGGACGAGAAGGAGATCGAGGCGTCGAAATACGACCTCGCTTATGTGGCGCTCGACGGCAATATAGGCTGCATGGTGAACGGCGCCGGCCTCGCCATGGCGACGATGGACATCATCAAGCTCTATGGTGCCGAACCCGCCAACTTCCTCGATGTCGGCGGCGGTGCGTCCAAGGAAAAAGTGACGGCGGCGTTCAAGATCATCACCAAGGATCCGGCGGTCAAGGGCATCCTGATCAACATCTTCGGCGGCATCATGAAGTGCGACATCATTGCCGAGGGCGTCATTGCCGCGGTCAAGGAAGTCGGCCTGGAAGTGCCGCTTGTGGTGCGCCTGGAAGGCACCAATGCCGAGCTTGGCAAGAAGATCATCAACGACAGCGGCCTCAACGTGGTATCGGCCGACGATCTCGACGACGCGGCCAAGAAGATCGTGGCGGCGGTGAAGGGCTGATCTGGTGCCTCCGCGCAAGATAAACCTGGTCGAGGCGGCGGATCAGAAGATCAAGAAGGTTTTCGATCCGCATATCGCCGGCGACGTCAACGATGCCCAGGTCAAGATCGCCAAGTTCGGCGACGTCTTCGACTGGCACGCGCATGACAATGAGGACGAAGCCTTCCTCGTGCTGCGCGGGCGCATCGCAATCGATTTTCGCGACGGCACGGTGGAGCTCTCCAGCGGCGAGTTCATCGTCGTGCCGCGCGCTGTCGAACACCGGCCGCGCTCGCTCAGCGAAGAACCCGTCGTGCTGATGTTCGAACCGGCGACGACGCTCAACACCGGCAACGCCAAGAGCGACTTAACCGTCGCCGACCTGAAGCGGCTCTGACCCATGAACGCAGCCGCCTTCTCCTCGCTCTCGGCCGATCACCAGCGCCTGCAGGCGCTGGTCGGCGCGTGGCGTGGTGAGGAAGAGGTGGCGGCAACCCAGTGGACCGATGCCGGCACAGCGACTTCCGAAGTGCTGGCTGAGGCACAGTTCGGCGGGCTGTTCGTGGTGCAGCGCTATCGCCAGCGTCGCGACGGCACGGTCTCGTTCGGCGCGCACAGCGTGTTTGGCTTCGACCAGCAAAACAGCATCGCCACCATGCATCAGTTCGACTCGATGGGCTTCGTGCCGGCGGCGCCGGCCATGGGCACGTGGAACGGCAACGAGCTCACTCTGGAGCGGTCGTCGCCGCGCGGCGCCGCGCGCGTGACGTACATTTTTGACGGTGCCGACGCCTACCGCATGCGATTGCAGTTCAAACCTGCCGGCAGAGATGCCTGGCAGGACATGGTGAGCGGCGTTTACCGGCGCGTCTCGCCTTCCGAGTTAGGGGAAGGCTGAGCGATGCAGATCATGGGCATGGCGGTTGAAAAAATACACATAATCACACATATATCGGCTGTGTATTTATGTGGAGACAGGCGATGAAGAATGTCACCCTAGCCATGGACGACGCTCTGCTCGAAAAGGCGCGAGGCCTTGCCGGACGTCGCAACACCACGCTCAACGCCCTCATTCGTTCACTCCTTGCGCATGAAGTCGAGCAGGAAGACCGGATGGCCTGGGCCAAGGCGGGAATGAAGCGACTCATGGACGAGGCCGCGAGACAGAGCGACAGCGCCGACACCCCTTACAAGTGGGATCGAAGGGACGCCTATGCCGACCGGGAGGATCGATTGCTTTCTCGACACGAACGTCCTGATCTACGCGGCTTCGGAGAAGAATCGTGATCCACGCCGCGCGCCGATCGCCGCAGAACTGGTATCGAGCACCATCTTTGGCGTGTCGGGGCAAACTTTGGCCGAATTCGCCGCAGTGTCGCGAGCGAAATCCCTTCTGGGCGATGACCTGCTCGATCAGTGGCTGGTTCTCCTCGGGACCTGCCCTTTGGTGCCCGTCGACGAAAGCTACGTCCGCTCTGGGCTGGACCTCGCGCGCCGTTATGGAATTCACTATTACGACGCCGCGCTTCTCGCCGCGGCCGGGTATCTCGGTGCGCCGATTTTCTACACCGAGGATCTCAACCACAACCAGGTTTATGGCTCGGTACGAGCCGTCAATCCTTTCTTGTAATCGCTGAATCCAGAGGCGTTATCACCCATGTCCATTCTCGTCGACAAGAACACCAAGGTGCTGGTGCAGGGCCTGACCGGCAAGACCGGTACGTTCCACACCGAACAGGCGCTGGCCTATCACGGTACGAAAATGATCGGCGGCATCCATCCCAAAAAGGGCGGCGAGACCTGGACCGGCTCCAAGGGCGAGAGCCTGCCGATCTTCGCCACCGTCGCCGAGGGCAAGGCAAAGACCGGCGCCAACGCGTCCGTGGTCTATGTGCCGCCGGCGGGCGCCGCCGAAGCAATCCTCGAAGCGATCGAGGCCGAGATCCCGCTGATCATCTGCATCACCGAAGGCATACCGGTGATGGACATGATCAGGGTCAAGGCGCGGCTCGACCGCTCGACCTCGCGGCTGATCGGTCCGAACTGCCCGGGCGTCTTGACCCCCAACGAATGCAAGATCGGCATCATGCCCGGAAACATCTTCCGCAAGGGTTCGGTCGGCGTTGTTTCGCGCTCGGGAACACTTACCTATGAGGCCGTGTTCCAGACCACCAATGTCGGCCTCGGCCAGACCACCGCCGTCGGCATTGGCGGCGACCCCGTCAAGGGCACCGAGTTCATCGATGTGCTCGAGATGTTCTTGGCCGACGACGAGACCAAGTCGATCATCATGATCGGCGAGATCGGCGGTTCGGCCGAGGAAGACGCCGCGCAATTCCTCAAGGACGAAGCCAAGCGTGGCCGCAAGAAGCCGATGGCGGGCTTCATCGCCGGGCGCACGGCGCCGGCCGGCCGCACCATGGGTCATGCGGGCGCGGTCATCTCCGGCGGCAAGGGCGGCGCCGAGAACAAGATCGCGGCAATGGAATCGGCTGGCATCAAGGTATCGCCCTCGCCGGCCCGTCTCGGCACGACGCTGGTCGAGGCGATCAAGGGTTGAAATGAGTAAGTGGTGAATAGTGAATGGTGAATGGCTCGGACGGATGAATAGTTGGCCTGGCTGCCGGATCTCGACTCTGCCGCTGACCATTCACTATTCACCACTTACCATTCACTCCAAACAGGAGACGGAGCCGGGCTCCGCGGACAAAAATGGCAAGACAAGATCAGGCCAACGACCAGTTTTCGCTCACCTCTTTCCTCTATGGCGGCAATGCCGATTACATCGACGCGCTCTACGCCGCCTATGAGGACGATCCGGCCTCGGTCAATCCCGAATGGCAGGAGTTCTTCGCCGGGCTGAAGGACGATGCCGGCGATGTGCGCAAGAATGCCAAGGGCGCTTCATGGGCGAAGCCCTCCTGGCCGCTGCAGGCCAATGGCGAACTGGTGTCGGCGCTCGACGGCAATTGGGGCATCGTCGAGAAGACGATCGAAAAGAAGGTCAAGGACAAGGCGGTCACCAACGGTGTCGTCCTTTCCGATGCCGATGTGCACCAGGCGACGCGCGATTCCGTGCGCGCCATCATGATGATCCGCGCCTACCGCATGCGCGGCCATCTGCACGCCAATCTCGACCCGCTTGGCATCGCCAAGCCGCTCGAGGACTACAACGAATTGTCGCCGGAAAATTACGGCTTCACCGCTGCCGATTACGACCGGCCGATCTTCCTCGACAATGTGCTCGGGCTCGAATTCGGCAGCATCCGGCAGATGCTGGAAATCCTGACGCGCACCTATTGCTCGACGCTCGGCGTCGAGTTCATGCATATTTCCGATCCTGAGGAAAAGGCCTGGATCCAGGCGCGCATCGAAGGCGCCGACAAGGAGATCACCTTCACCGCCACCGGCAAGAAGGCGATCCTGCAGAAGCTGGTCGAATCCGAAGGTTTCGAACAATTCATCGACGTCAAGTACAAGGGTACCAAGCGTTTCGGCCTCGACGGCAGTGAAGCACTGATCCCGGCTCTGGAGCAGATCATCAAGCGTGGCGGCCAGCTCGGCATGAAGGAAATCGTGCTCGGCATGGCGCATCGCGGACGGCTGAACGTGCTTTCCCAGGTGATGGCCAAGCCGCACCGCGCCATCTTCCACGAATTCAAGGGTGGCTCGGCGGCACCCGACGAGGTCGAGGGCTCGGGCGACGTCAAGTACCATCTCGGCGCCTCGTCGGACCGCGAGTTCGACGGCAACAAGGTGCATCTGTCCTTGACTGCCAATCCCTCGCATCTGGAAATCGTCGATCCGGTGGTGATGGGTAAGGCGCGCGCCAAGCAGGATTATCTGTTCGGCCGCAGCCGCGAGGAAATCGTGCCGCTGGAAGAGCGCGCCAAGGTGCTGCCGCTCTTGCTGCACGGCGACGCCGCCTTCGCCGGCCAGGGCGTGATCGCTGAAATCCTCGGCCTGTCCGGCCTGCGCGGCCACCGCGTCGCCGGCACGCTGCATTTCATCATCAACAACCAGATCGGCTTCACCACCAATCCGCGCTTCTCGCGCTCGTCGCCCTATCCGTCCGACGTGGCCAAGATGATCGAGGCGCCGATCTTCCACGTCAACGGCGACGACCCGGAAGCCGTGGTGCACGCCACCAAGGTGGCGATCGAATTCCGCATGAAGTTCCACAAGCCCGTGGTGGTGGACATGTTCTGCTACCGCCGCTTCGGCCACAATGAAGGCGACGAGCCGGCCTTCACCCAGCCGATCATGTATCGCAACATCCGCACCCACAAGACGACGGTGCAGATCTATGCCGACCGCCTGATTGCAGAGGGCCACATCACCCAGGCCGAGTTCGACCAACTGAAGGCCGACTGGCGCGCGCATCTCGAATCCGAATGGGAAGTCGGCCAGCACTACAAGCCCAACAAGGCCGATTGGCTCGATGGCGCCTGGTCGGGCCTGCGCACGGCCGACAACCAGGACGAACAGCGGCGCGGCAAGACCGCCGTGCCGGTCAAGACGCTGAAGGAAATCGGCAAGAAGCTGACCGAGGTGCCGAAGGATTTCGAGGCGCACAAGACGATCATCCGCTTCCTCGAGAACCGCCGCCAGGCGATCGAATCCGGCGAGGGCATCGACTGGTCGACGGCCGAGGCGCTGGCCTTCGGCGCCATCCTGCTCGACGGCAATCCGATCCGCCTGTCGGGGCAGGATTCCGAACGCGGCACCTTCTCGCAGCGCCATTCCGTGCTCTACGATCAGCGCGACGAAACCCGCTATATCCCGCTCAACAATCTGTCGGCCGCACAGGCCGGCTACGAAGTCATCAACTCGATGCTGTCGGAAGAGGCGGTGCTCGGCTTCGAATATGGCTACAGCCTGGCCGAGCCGAAGGCACTGACGCTGTGGGAAGCGCAGTTCGGCGACTTCGCCAATGGCGCCCAGGTGGTGTTCGACCAGTTCATCTCTAGCGGAGAGCGCAAGTGGCTCAGAATGTCGGGCCTCGTGTGCCTGTTGCCGCACGGCTATGAGGGCCAGGGTCCGGAACACTCCTCGGCCCGGCTCGAGCGCTTCCTGCAGCTTTGCGCCGAAGACAACATGCAAGTCGCCAACTGCACGACGCCGGCCAACTACTTCCACATCCTGCGCCGGCAGCTGAAGCGCGACTTCCGCAAGCCGCTGATACTGATGACGCCGAAGTCGCTGCTGCGCCACAAGCGGGCGGTGTCGACGCTGCCGGAAATGTCGGGCGAAAGCTCGTTCCACCGGCTGCTGTGGGACGATGCCCAGCTGCTGCCCAACCAGGCGATCAAGCTCACCAAGGATTCAAAGATCCGCCGCGTCGTGCTGTGCTCGGGCAAGGTCTACTACGACCTCTACGAGGAGCGCGAGAAGCGCGGCATCAACGACATCTATCTGCTGCGCGTCGAACAGCTCTATCCATTCCCGGCCAAGGCGCTGATCACGGAACTGTCGCGCTTCCGCAATGCCGAGATGGTCTGGTGCCAGGAGGAGCCCAAGAACATGGGCGCCTGGTCGTTCATCGACCCGTATCTGGAATGGGTGCTGGCGCATATCGACGCCAAGCATCAGCGGGTCCGCTACACCGGCCGCCCGGCGGCCGCCTCGCCGGCGACCGGGTTGATGTCCAAGCACCTTGCCCAGCTCGCCGCCTTGCTCGAAGACGCGCTCGGTGAATAGAACAGAGCGCCCCAATAGAGCAGAATTGGGCTGACAAAACAGAACCCGACAAGAAACGGACAGGCACAATGGCTACCGAAATCCGCGTTCCCACTCTCGGCGAATCCGTCACCGAAGCAACCATCGGCAAATGGTTCAAGAAGGTCGGCGACGCGATCGCCGCCGACGAGCCGCTGGTCGAGCTCGAGACCGACAAGGTGACGGTGGAAGTGCCCGCCGCCGCCGCCGGGACGCTGAGCGAAATCACCGTCAAGGAAGGCGAGACTGTCGGCGTCGGCGCGCTGCTGGGTTCGATTTCGGCAGGTGGCCCGGCCGCGGCGCCTGCGACCAAGCCGCAGGCGGTGTCGCAGGCCTCGTCGCCGGACGCGGCATCGACCGGCAAGCAGGCGGCGGCCGAGACCGCCAAGATCGCCGGCGATGCCGGCCCGGTCGAGCCGCGCAGCATGCCGCCGGCGCCGGCGGCGGCGAAACTGATCGCCGAACACAATCTCTCGGTCGACCAGCTCTCGGGTTCGGGCAAACGCGGCCAGGTGCTGAAGGGCGACGTGCTCGACGCCATTTCCAAGGGTGCGCCATCGCAGCCGGCCGAGACATCCAAGGCCGCACCGGTTGCCGTGCGGGCGCCGTCCTCGGGCGACGACGCATCGCGCGAGGAACGCGTGCGCATGACCAAGCTGCGCCAGACCATCGCGCGCCGTCTCAAGGAAGCGCAGTCGACCGCCGCCATGCTGACCACCTTCAACGAGGTCGACATGTCAGCGGTGATGGCACTCAGGGCCAAGTACAAGGACGTGTTCGAGAAGAAGCATGGCGTGAAGCTCGGCTTCATGGGCTTCTTCACCAAGGCCGTGACCCACGCCTTGAAGGAAATCCCTTCAGTCAACGCGGAGATCGACGGCACCGACATCATCTTCAAGAACTACGCCCATATCGGTGTCGCCGTCGGCACGGAAAAGGGCCTGGTCGTGCCGGTCGTGCGCAATGCCGACCAGATGTCGATCGCCGAGATCGAAAAGGACATCGGCCGGCTGGGCATCGCCGCGCGCGACGGCAAGCTGTCGGTCGCCGATATGCAAGGCGGGACGTTCACGATTTCCAATGGTGGGGTTTACGGGTCGCTGATGTCGACGCCGATCCTCAACGCGCCGCAGTCGGGCATCCTCGGCATGCACAAGATCCAGGACCGGCCTGTCGTGGTCGGCGGCCAGGTCGTGATCCGGCCGATGATGTACCTGGCGCTCAGCTACGATCACCGCATCGTCGACGGCAAGGAAGCGGTGACCTTCCTGGTGCGCGTCAAGGAAAGCCTGGAGGATCCGGAACGGCTGGTGCTCGATCTCTAGGGTTGGTGCCGATCCGGCTTTTAAACGGTAGGCAAGGGGAAGGGATCTGCGCGGCAGAATGACGACTTATTCCCTTAGCCTTTCTAAGGTTCTTTCGATCGTATCGATCGCGGCCGGCATGGCGTTGGCCGTCGCTGGCGCTCATGCTGCCTGCCCGATCGAGCTCGCCGTCTATGGCGACACCCAGAGCGGCAGCGAGATCGATTTTACGCCGACCGGAAAATCGGCGACCGTCACCAACACGTTCCGGATGATCCTCGACAACAATGTCGTGCTGAACGGCATCGTCATGTGGAACGAGGGCGTGTCTCGGCCGAACGGCGCGCTGATGTACAAGTGCCCGGAAGGCGACGTCACCGGCGAGGAGCTTGCCGCCTGCACGCCCTGGCATGGTGTCATCTACACATCGGACGACAAGGCAGCATCGGGCTGCTGCCGGCTGAAGGCGTCGAAGCACCGAAGACGCTTATCCTGCCAGATCTCGGTCCAGCGCTGCGCCAATCCTCGGCCTATGGCGGCAGCGGGTTTTCGAAAGTGCCGTGGGATGTGTTTGCCTTGAAGGGATGCCAGGAATGAGCGCGACGCAAAAAGTGCTGCTGGTCACCGGCGGCAGCCGGGGCATCGGTGCGGCGATCTGCCGGGTCGGCTCGAAGGCCGGCTACCGTGTCGCGGTCAACTACGCCTCGAACCGGAATGCCGCCGACGCACTGGTCGCCGAGATCAAGGCCGGCGGCGGCGAGGCTTTTGCCGTCAAGGGCGATGTCGGCGCCGAGTCCGATATCGTGGCCATGTTCGGCGCAGTAGACCGCGCCTATGGCCGGCTCGATGCCTTCGTCAACAATGCCGGCATCGTTGACGTCAAGGCGCGCGTCGACGAGATGGATGTGGCGCGGCTCGAACGCATGATGCGCATCAACGTCGTCGGCTCGTTCCTTTGCGCCCGCGAGGCGGTGAAGCGCATGTCGACCCGTCATGGCGGGTCGGGCGGATCCATCGTCAACATCTCGTCGGCGGCAGCGGCATTGGGGTCGCCGGGCGAGTTTGTCGACTATGCCGCCTCCAAGGGTGCCATCGACACTTTTACCATCGGGCTCGCCCGTGAGGTCGCGCTGGAAGGCATCCGCGTCAATGCGGTGCGGCCGGGCCTCATCGATACCGAGATCCATGCCTCTGGCGGACAGCCGGACAGGATAGAACGGTTCCGCGATTTACTGCCGATGAAAAGAGCGGGCACCGCGGATGAAGTCGCGGGTGCGGTTCTCTATCTTCTATCCGATGCCGCGTCCTATACGACGGGCGCGATCCTGAATGTCAGCGGCGGCCGCTGAGCCCCAATCAAGAAGGACAGTATCATGGCTTATGACGTCGTTATCATCGGATCGGGACCAGGCGGCTATGTCTGCGCCATCAAGGCGGCGCAGCTCGGGCTTAAGACGGCGGTGGTCGAGAAGAACGCGACCTTCGGCGGCACCTGCCTCAACATCGGCTGCATCCCGTCCAAGGCGCTGCTCCATGCCTCCGAGATGTTCGCCGAGGCCGGGCATTCCTTCGACACGTTGGGCGTCGAGATACCGGCACCGAAGCTGAACCTGAAGAAGATGATGGCGCACAAGGATGCGACGGTGTCTTCGAACGTCAACGGCGTCGCCTTCCTGTTCAAGAAGAACAAGATCGATGCGTTTCGCGGCACCGGCAAGGTGATCGCGGCTGGCAAGGTCTCGGTGACTGGCGAGGACGGCAAGGTCGAGGAGATCGAGACCAAGAACATCGTCATCGCCACCGGATCGGATGTCGCCGGCATTCCCGGGGTCGAGGTCGACATCGACGAGAAGGTGATCGTGTCGTCGACCGGCGCATTGTCGCTGGACAAGGTGCCAGGCCATCTGGTGGTGGTCGGCGGCGGTGTCATCGGGCTCGAGCTCGGCTCGGTGTGGGCCCGGCTCGGCGCCAAGGTCACCGTGGTCGAGTTCCTCGACACGATCCTGGGCGGGATGGACGGCGAGGTCTCCAAGCAGTTCCAGCGGCTTTTGTCGAAACAGGGTTTCGAGTTCAAGCTCGGCGCCAAGGTCACCGGCGTCGCCAAGGCGAAGAAGGGTGCCACCGTCACCTTCGAGCCGGTCAAGGGCGGTGCCGCTGAGACCATCGAAACCGACGCGGTGCTGATTTCGACGGGACGCCGCGCCTATTCCGACAGCCTCGGGCTGAAGGAAGCCGGCGTCGACGTCGACGAACGCGGCCGTGTCAAGACCGATGGCCATCTCAGGACCAACGTTCCCGGCATCTATGCCATCGGCGATGTCATCGCCGGGCCGATGCTTGCGCACAAGGCCGAGGATGAGGGCGTGGCGGTAGCGGAAACCATTGCCGGCCAGGCCGGCCATGTGAATTACGACGTCATTCCGAGCGTCGTCTACACCAGCCCCGAAATTGCCTCGGTCGGCAAGACCGAGGAAGAGCTGAAGAAGGCAGGCATCGACTACAAGGTGGGAAAGTTTCCGTTCAGCGCCAATGGCCGGGCGCGCGCCATGCTGCGCACCGACGGTTTTGTGAAGATCCTCGCCGACAAGGCGAGAGACCGCGTGCTCGGCGTGCATATCGTCGGCTTCGGCGCCGGCGAGATGATCCACGAGGCGGCGGTGCTGATGGAGTTCGGCGGCTCGTCCGAGGATCTCGCCCGCACCTGCCACGCGCATCCGACGATGTCGGAAGCGGTGAAGGAGGCGGCGTTGGCAACGTTCTTCAAGCCGCTCCACATTTAGCTAAAAGCGACCAACGCTTCGTGGTCCCAGGGCGGAGGGGAGCGAGCGACGTCGCCGTGACCTGGCATCCATGCCGCGACGAAAGTGCGCCGCGGCGGTGCGGAATTCTGTTCCGCCACTCTTCTCGGCTGCGACATGAATCCTCGGGTGAAGCCGACGAGCGCGCGGCACTTCGCCCCAAAGCAAAACGGCCCGCCTTTCAGCGGGCCGTTTGTATTTGATGTCGGGCCGATCTATTGGGCCGGCGCTGGGGCCGGTGCGGGTGCGGGCGCTGGCGCCGGGGCAGGCGCCGGTTCCGCAGGTGCAGGTGCGGGTTCGGCCGGCTTCATCGGTTCCGCCGGTGCGGGCGCGGGGGCCGGTGTGCTGGCCGCCGGCGGCTCGGCCGGTGCCGGGCGCTCACCACTTCTTCCGAAAACATAATACGCGACAACCGCCAGAATAACGACGACCAGTGCAATCAGCCAACCACTGCCGCCGCCGCCACTTGGCCTCGGAGTGTTGGTGGATGGATTGAACGGGTCGTTTGGATTCGGTGCGTTCGCCATAAAAGTGTCCTCCGTGGATGAAAAATATCAATCAACACCAATCAACGCGCAATCATCGAACTGGTTTCACGCTAGGGTTGGAAAACGCCAAAAACAAGGACAATCCTGCCTCTCCGGAGCCGGAATGGCGTCGTTTCGCCACGCAGTGCACCGAGTTTGTGCCTGCTATGGTCGTTTCGGAGGATATTGCCGTGATGAATCGCACAGCGCAGCCTGTCCCGAATCACTACGACGCTCTTGCCGGAGCCCAGTTCGCCGACCGCTATGTGCTGATCACCGAAGGTCTTTCGTTGACCGCACTCGGTGCCGCCGAACGGGCTTTGGGGCGAACGCCGCGATGGGTCGGTAGGCTCACGGCGCTGCGCAACCTTGCCGTCAGGCCGTTCCGGCTGAAGACAGGCCTCGAACCCGCGGTGTTGCCGGCTGACCGGATCGGAATATTTCCGCTCATCAGCCAGTTTCCCGGCAAGGTCGTGCTTGGCCTCGACGATCGGCATCTCGATTTCCGCGTCCTGGTCGAAGTCAGGGATCTCGGCATGGGCCGGCAGGAGGTGGCCGCAACGACGGTCGTCAAGACGCACAATTGGCTCGGGCGCGCCTATCTGGCGATCGTCATGCCGTTTCACCGGATCATCGTTCCGGCGATGCTGGCTCAGATCCTGGTCAAGTAAAGCTAAAGTCCGACAGGCGTGACGGTGTAACCGGCCTTGCGGAAATCCTCGACTAGGCCTTCGGGGCCGGGAAGGTGGAGGGCACCGACCGCCATGAAGGCATTGCCCCTGGCAAGGATCGGTTCGGCATGCTCGACCATCACCTTGTTGCGGCTGGTGATCATGGTTTCCTCGAACGCCGCATAGCCCGCGGGGTCGTCCTGTCCTTCTGGCATGGCCGCGCGAAACAGCGGCCAGAACATGCCGGTGTCGCCGCGCTGGTAGAGCACGATCATGGTTTCGTTGATGTCGTTGACCTTGTCGCCGAGCTTCAGCGTGTCGACGAGGCCCTTCATGTGAAAGGCCAGCGGCAGCGAGGCCATGGCGCGCAGCTGGCTTTCAGCCGTCTCCAACCCTTCCACCGGCTTGCCGGCAGCCTTTGCACCTTCCGCCAGCTTGACGTCGAGAACCGGTGCGCCACCGGACTGGCGGGCGAGCTCGCAGGCCGGCAGCGCCATCATGGCCGAGAGCATCCACGGCTTCATCTTGGCAACGGTCGCCGGCGGGATGCCGCGGGCGTCGAGGGCGGTGTTCATGGCCGCCGCATCGTCGGGCGACAGCAGCGACGCCAGCGTCGTGCTATCGGTGAACATCATCAGGTCCGGCTCCTTGAGCATCGCGACCATCATCTTCTGCTTGTCGAGCACGTCGGTGGTTTCGATGACGATGGTGCCGGCGGCGTCATAGGCCTTCTGGGCGTCCGGCGGCAGAGCGGTGACGCGCGGGTCGGTCATATGCATGGTGCCGAACAAGAAGGACGGCTTCTCGCCTGGCTTTTCCAGCTTCCACAACAGGCCTTTGCCATTCGGTGTGGCCGCGGCTTCCGCCTCGATCTTGCGGTAGGTCTCCGGATCGTCCTTCTGCAAGGCCGACAGCATGTCGGCGCCGGTGCAGGTCGGGATTTCGGCATGCGCCCTGCCGGTCGCGAACAGCAACACGGCGAGGAACGACAGGAAAAACAGGACGTTGAGCGCGACAAGCAGCTTCAGGGAGATGTGAGCCGCACGGTCGGCGATGGCGATGACGCGTTTCATGATCCTCTTCTAGGACCGAAAAGCGGCAAAACGGTTAATCGGAGCCGTGAAATTGTCTTTGACCGGTTCTGGTTTCTCGGCGCGGACGTTTGAGCCGCTTGCGTTGACGCACGGTATGCCTCGGCAATTGGTGGTAACCCCCCGCTTCGTCATCCACGGGCGGAGCAAGGAGCGCAGCGACGCAGCGCAGACCCGAGGATCCTGTGTGTTGTTCCCATGCTATGTTTGAAGTGGGAAGGAGACCGAGAGGATCCTGGTCGCCTTTCACTTCAAAGCGCCACTATGGTGCAGAATTCTGCACCGCCGCATTCTTCGGCCAAGGTCCCGGCATGGATCCCAGGGTCTGCGCGCCGCTTCGCGTCGCTCCGCCCTAGGATGACGAATTTGGGGGCTTCCAGCGGTTATGCCCTTGGATGCGCCGCCTCATAGATCTCGAGCAGCCGCGCCGTGTCGACGCCGGTGTAGATCTGCGTCGTCGACAGGCTGGCGTGGCCCAAGAGCTCCTGGATGGTGCGCAGGTCGCCGCCGCGCCCCAGCAGATGCGTGGCGAAGGAATGGCGCAGCGCGTGCGGCGTCGCGGTGTCGGGCAGGTTGAGCGCCGAGCGCAGTTTCGCCATGTCGCGCTGGACGATGGCCGGGTTGAGCGGGCCGCCACGGGCGCCACGGAACAACATTCCCTTGGGGTCGAGATGATAGGGGCAGAGCCGGCGGTATTCGGCGATGGCCCGCAGCGCCACCGGCAGCACCGGCACCAGCCGCGTCTTGCCGCCCTTGCCGGTGACGCGCAGCACGGTGTCCGCCTCGGATGCCAGCTCGGCGCCGGCCAGCCCAAGCGCCTCGGAAATGCGCAGGCCCGAGCCGTAGAGCAGCGTCAGCACGGCGGCGTTGCGGGCAGCGATCCAGGGCTCTTCCGCCAATTGGCCTTCGACGGAAACGATATGCTTGGCATCGCTTGCCGTCAGCGGCTTGGGCAGCGATTTGGGCTGGCGCGGCGCGCGAAGGGCTGCCGCACCCGCGGCATTGGCAAGACCGCGCCGCTCGAGGAAACGCAGCAGCGAACGGATGCCGGCGAGACCCCGGCCGAGCGTGCGGGCACCGGCGCCGGCGTTGCGCCGTGCAGCGAGAAAGCCGCGCAGATCGGCCGGGCGCAGGTTGGCGATGTCCGAAATGCCGGGAGAGCCGCCGCAATGGCCGGTGAGGAAATGCAGGAACTGGCGCGTGTCGCGCTCATAGGCTTCCACCGTCTCGGGCGACAGCCGACGTTCTCGCGCGAGCATCTTCAGCCAGCTTTCGCGTGCCGCCTGGAGATCGGGTTTGGCCGGGATAAGGAATTCCTGCATGGCGTGCTTCCAATTCCCTACCATTTTCCGACAGCCGGGTTAGGAAGCGGTGAAGAGGTGTCATTGAAAAGATGCCCGGTGGGGACTAGGAGATCGTCGATTGGTGACACAAACCTTGGTGATTGGCTGAAATGCCAGGTCGCTTCGTCGTCCTGGGGCGGAGCAGGAGCGAAGCGACGTCGCGGAGGCCCCGGGATCATGCCGTGACCTGTGTGCGCCGCTGCGTTACAAGTCTGATAACTTTGCGATGGAGACCACGCGAAGTGTCTGCAAATACAGAGTTGGCAGGAATGAGACCCTTTCTGAACTGCCGTGCTTTCTGGTCGCCGTAACGGAATGGATCCTCGGGTCTGCGCAGTCGCTTCGCGCCTGCTCCGCCCGCGGATGACGAAGGTAAAAGCGCCATGAGCAAGCCCCAGAACCCTGTCCAGATGGCCGTGATCGGCGCCGCCCACGGCATCAAGGGCGAATTGCGGGTGAAGACCTTCACCGGTGAGCCGCTGGCGCTGGCCGATTACGGGCCGCTCTATGACAAGGACGGCCGCGCCTTCCAGATCATCGACATCAGGCCCGCCAACACCGTCGTCGTGGTTCGCTTCAAGGGCATTGCCGACCGCAACGCGGCGGAGGCGCTGGCCGGCACGGAGCTGTTCGTCGACCGCTCGGTGCTGCCGGACGACGGCGAAGAAGACGAATTCTATCATGCCGACCTTGTCGGCCTGGAAGTCCGGGACGACACGGGTGCTGTGCTCGGTAAGGTGGTCGCGGTGCATAATTTCGGCGGCGGCGACATTCTCGATGTGACATTGGGCGGGCGCAAGGGCGTGCTGATTCCGTTCACGCAGGCCGCCGTGCCACAAGTGTCGATCGCCGAAGGCTTCGTCCGTGTCGACCCGGCGGCGGCCGGGCTGGTCGAGGACGAGGATGGCGATGGCCCGCGCGAAGAAGACTTCGACCCGAAGGGCAGGCCGCGCGGACCGAGCGACGCCGGGGGCAACCGGTGAGTTTTTTCGCCTCGGTGCTGACGCTCTATCCCGAGATGTTCCCGGGCGCGCTCGGCCTGTCGCTGGCCGGGCGTGCGCTCGAGGCCGGCACATGGTCTCTGGAGGTGGTCCAGATCCGCGACTTTGCCACCGACCGCCACCGCACCGTCGATGACACGCCTGCCGGCGGCGGCGCCGGCATGGTGATGCGCGCCGACGTGCTGGCGAAAGCCATAGATCACACCTCGCCGCCAGGCGATTTGCGGCCGCGGCTGCTGATGAGTCCGCGTGGCAGGCCACTGACCCAGGCCCGCGTGCGCGAACTGGCCGCCGGTCCTGGTGCCGTCATCGTCTGCGGGCGTTTCGAAGGCGTCGACCAGCGGTTGATCGAAGCGCGTGGCCTGGAAGAGGTTTCGATCGGCGATTTCATCCTCTCCGGCGGTGAACCGGCGGCACTCGTGCTGCTCGATGCGGTGGTGCGGCTGTTGCCCGGCGTGATGGGCAATGCTGTATCGGGCGAGGAGGAGAGTTTCGAGAACGGCCTGCTCGAACATCCGCACTACACGCGGCCGCAGGAGTTTGAAGGCCGCGAGATTCCCGAGGTGCTGATTTCGGGCAACCACAAGAAGATCGCTGCCTGGCGGCGGGCTCAGTCCGAAGCGCTGACGAGGGAGAGGCGGCCTGATTTGTTGGGCGCCGCTGCTCAGCCTTTCCAAAAGTAATAGAAGGCCAAAAAGAGGCCGACGGCGACGACGAAGCCGCGCACCGCGTTTTGTGGCACGCGCTTGGCGATCCAGACGCCCGCATAGCCGCCCAGCGCGCCGCCCGGGATCATGATGATCGCCTGAGGCCAGGCGACGACGCCGCCCGAGACGAAGACGACGATCGCGACAGCGGCGATGACCATGGCCAGCATGTTCTTCAGTGCGTTGAGCCGGTGGTAGTCGCCGGCTTGTGTGAGGCCGTGCGTTGCCAGCATCATCACGCCCATGCCGGCGCCGAAGAAGCCGCCATAGACGGCGGTGGCGAACTGCGTCAGCGAACCGGCGAGTGATCCCACTGACGCTTCATGGCCGGGTTTTGGCGCGGGCTTTAGCCAGGGCCCTGCGGCGAACAGGGCCGTCGCGCCCAACAGCAGCCATGGCACCAGGGCGCGAAACGACGGGTTGTCCAGCGCCAGCAGGATCAGCGCGCCGGCCAGCGCGCCGGTCGCCGATATCAGGCACAGCACAAGCGCGCCGCGCCAGAAATGCCTGATGTCGGCCGAGTAGGCGAGCGTCGAGGTGATGTAGCCTGGAAATTGCGTGACCGAGGAGGTGGCGTTGGCGACGATCGGCGGCAGGCCGACCAGTGTCATGGCGCCGAATGTGATGAAGGTGCCGCCACCGGCGACCGCATTGGCGGCGCCTGACAGAAAGCCCGCCAGGAACAGCAGGATGGCATCGAAGACAGACATGGGGGTGGCCGCTCAAAACTGTGGTATCGCAGGCTTAGGAGGCCTGAGGGACCGGAGCAACCCGGCACGGCAAGATTACGATGGTGCCATGCGAGCAGAAAAATGCGCGGCCAAGGCGTGACAAAGCCGCGAAATAGCTGTATGTGCCCGCCCGTACCGGCCAGAGAGAATCTGCCGGACCCGTCAACAATGACGGTGTAGTCGCCCCTGCCCGATGTTTCAAAGACAAATGTCTCGAACAAAAGGCATAGCCGAGCGGTCAATGGAACTGCAAGGCGAGTGTCGGACGCTCTGACTGTCGGAAGAACAAGAAGTGGACTATTGAGATGGATATTCTCCGTCAGCTCGAGGCCGAACAGGCCGCCAAGATCGAAGCCAAGCGCAAGCTTCCCGAATTCCAGCCCGGCGACACAGTGCGTGTCCAGGTCCGCGTGACCGAAGGCACCCGCACCCGCGTCCAGGCTTATGAGGGCGTCGTCATCGCCCGCGCCGGTGCCGGCTTCCAGGAGAACTTCACCGTTCGCAAGATTTCCTACGGCGAAGGCGTCGAGCGCGTGTTCCCGGTCTACTCGCCGATGATCGAAGGCGTCGAGATCGTGCGCCGCGGCAAGGTGCGTCGCGCCAAGCTCTATTACCTGCGCGATCGTCGCGGCAAGTCGGCCCGTATTTCGGAAAACACCGGCGTGCGCGCCCGCAAGCTGAACGACGAGGAGCGCGATGCGCTGAACGCCGAGAAGGCCCGCATCGAGGCCGAGAAGGTGGCAGCCGCCGAGGCTCTGGCCGTCGAGAAGGCCGCCCAGGACGCCGCCGAGAAGAAGGCCGCCGCCGAGGCAGCTGAAGCCGCCAAGGCAGCGGAAGCAGCCACCGCCGAATAAGATTTTCGACGAGCATGTTCAAAAAGGCGGCTTCGGCCGCCTTTTTCGTTCCCGGAGAACGGTTGGGCTTGGCAGGAAATTCTCGGTTGACTCGATTTATATCGTGTACTAAACAATCGTGCACTATTTAAATGGAGAAGCGAGATGCCTGCATTGTATTCCACCCAAGCCCGCGCCGTCGGCGGCCGCGCCGGCCATGTCCAGAGCGATGATGGCCTGCTCAGCCTCGACCTTGCCATGCCCAAGGAGCTTGGCGGCAAGGGCGGTGCCACCAATCCCGAGCAGCTTTTCGCCGCCGGCTATGCCGCCTGCTTCGAAAGCGCCATGCGCTTCATCGCCGGCAAGCAGAAGCTGCCGCTGCAGGACGCTTCGGTGACGGCCAATGTCAGCCTGCACAGCAATGCGCAGGGCGGATTTGTGCTTGGCGTGTCGCTCGCGGCGGAAACGAAAGGTCTTGATCAAACGGCGGCGGAAGCGCTTGTATCGGCGGCGCATCAGGTTTGCCCCTATTCCAACGCCATCAAGGGCAACATCGAAGTGGCGCTTTCGGCAAAGGCGCTTCCGGCAAAGGCAGCATGACCGCGGAAACGACAACCAGGTCCAAGCAAACCCCGGCGCAATTCGCCGGGGTAGCAAAACTCGACCAACAGCTCTGCTTCGCGCTCTATTCGGCAAGTGGGCTGATGACGCGGCTGTATCGGCCGTTGCTCGATCCGCTCGGCCTGACCTATCCGCAATATCTGGCCATGCTGGCGCTGTGGGAACGGGCACCAAGCACGGTGGGCGAGCTTGGCGAGGCGCTCGGGCTGGATTCGGCGACATTGACGCCGCTGCTCAAGCGGCTGGAGGCAGGTGGCCTGGTCACGCGCCGTCGCGATCCCGCCGACGAGCGCCGCGTTCTGGTCGAGCCGACGGCGAAGGGCCAGGCACTGCGCGAGCAGGCCAGAAGCGTGCCGGCGGCGATGCTTTGCAATCTGCCGCTGGAAGCCGACGAGTTGAAATCCCTGCACCACACCCTGACGCGGTTCGTCTCCGGCTTGCGCAAGGCGGATCCCGGCACCGCGAACCAGAGCTGATCGCCGCCGCGGCATTGTTCCTTCTCGAATTGCGGGATTGAAGGTATTGGATTCCGCTTTCGCGTGCACTGACGCAGCGGAGCGTCTTGCATGACGCTTACGGAAAGCTAAAGTCGGCGCCGGATTTTCCTGCAAGCCCGGCCATGCCCGGGTCATTCAATTCCCGGGGAGTGTGTCATGACCAAATCGAAACTGCTGCTGGCAGGCCTGCTTGCCTTCATCCTCGCGCCCGTCGCCACGTTCGCGCAGGCGCTTCCCGATCTCGGCGGCAAGAAAGTGGTGGTGGTCACCGAAAACGCCTATCCGCCGCTGCAGTTCATCGATGCCAAGACCGGCAAGCAGATCGGCTGGGAATACGACGCGATGAACGAGATCGCCAAGCGGCTCAATTTCACGGTCGAGTACCAAAACACCTCCTGGGACGCGATGATCCAGGCGGTTTCCGACAACCAGTACAACATCGGCATGACCGGCATCACCATCAAGGACGACCGCAAGGAGAAGGTCGATTTTTCCGACCCCTATATGCGTTCGGAACAGTTCATGCTGGTGCGCGGCGATGAAAGCCGCTTCACCGACGCCAAGACCTTCGGCGCCTTCAAGGACGGGCTGGTCGGCGCGCAGGCCGGCACCACGCCCTTCTACACCGCCGTCTACAGCGTGCTCGACGGCAACGAGCAGAACCCGCGCATCAAACTGTTCGAGACGTTTGGTGCGACGGTGCAGGCGCTGAAATCCGGCGACGTCGATGTCGTGCTGACCGACGGCACCGCGGGCAAGGGCTATGTCGATGCTTCCGAAGGCAAGCTGAAGCTGATCGGCGGGCCGCTCGGCACCGAGGATTTTGGCTTTATCTTCCCGAAGGGTTCGGATTTGGTGAAGCCGGTCAACACGGCCATCGCCGCGTTGAAGGCCGACGGGACGCTCGAAGCGCTGAACAAGAAGTGGTTTCTTGATTATAAGATGGGGCAGTAGGCCCTGTTGCCGCTTTCGCTAATCGCAAACGCCAAGCAACAGGCGTGGTTGGCAAAGCTGCCAATCTCCCCCCTTGCGGGGGAGATGCCCGGCAGGGCAGAGGGGGGTGTGAAGGAACGCGACGTTTCGATCCTAAGCTTTTCCAAAGAGAATCCGGGCGGAGCCCGTGGCGGTGATCGGTTGACAGGCTGGAGGGACAGCACCCCCCTCTGTCCTGCCGGACATCTCCCCCGCAAGGGGGGAGATCGGCTGCCCTTGCGAGGGCAGCCGTTCACCAGCGTTGGGAATTGATGCCCCCCGCTTCCTCCAAAGCCGACTTCCCCTGGTGGCTCGTCGTTGCCGTAGCCATCGCGATCGCGGTGGCCGTCTTCGTCGCCACCAGCGACCTCTACGCCCAGGTCTTCGCCACCGTTGCCAAGGGCATCGGCATCACCATCTTCGTCACCGTGATCGCCTTCGTGCTGGCCTCGGTCATTGGCCTCGGTATCGCGCTGATGGGAATGTCCGGCTCGCGTTTGATGCGCCAGATCGCGCGCTTCTATGTCGAGATCATCCGTGGCGTGCCGATCCTGGTGCTGTTGTTCTGGATCGCCTTTGTCGGTGCACCGGCTTTCGTCGCGGCCTGGAACGCGCTGACCGCGCCGCTGCAAAACGCCGGCCTGTTCGGCGAGCTTCTGGTGCGCGACGTTTCGCTGCTGTGGCGCGCCATCATGGCGCTGACCATCGGCTATTCGGCCTTCATCTCGGAGGTTTTCCGGGCCGGCATCCAGGCGGTGGAGAAAGGCCAGATCGAGGCGGCGAAGGCGCTCGGGTTGAGCCGGGCGCAGCGCTTCCGGCTGATCGTGTTCCCACAGGCCATCCGCACCATCCTGCCGCCGCTCGGCAATGATTTCGTCGCTCTGGTCAAGGATTCCTCGCTGGTCTCGGTGCTCGGGGTCGCCGACATCACGCAGATGGGCAAGGTCTATGCCGCCGGCTCGTTCCGCTTCTTCGAGACCTATTCGATCGTGGCCTATATCTATCTCATCCTGACGGTAGGCCTGTCCTTGGCCTTGCGGGCACTGGAACAGCGACTGCATCGTCAGCACGAGCAATAGTTTTCGGGCCAAGACAGCGCTACGATCTCTCAGCATTCTCGTTGAGGAGGTCCCATGATTGTCGACAAAGCCAATGCGGCGCTGGATTCGGTCTATACGGCCGACACGCCGGAGGCGATTGAAGAGGCCTATGCCGCATGGGCCGCGACCTACGACAGCGAAACCGCGTCGCTCGGCTATCTCCTGCCTTTCCTGATCGCCGCCTGGGTGGCGCGCCATGTGCCGGCGGGCGATGGGCCATTGCTCGATGCCGGCTGCGGCACCGGTCTGTCGGGGCCGTCGCTGAAGGCACTCGGCTACCGCGACATTGCCGGGCTCGACCTTTCCGACGACATGCTGAAGATCGCCGGCAGCCGCAATGCCTACAGCGAGCTGAAACAGGCGATGCTCGGCGGTCCGCTGCCATGGCCGGATGGCCATTTCCGCGCCTTCTTCTCCACCGGCGTGTTCACCATCAGCCACGCGCCGGCCTCAGGCTTGCACGAACTGGTGCGCATTACCGGCCAGGGCGGGCATGCGATCTTCACCGTGCGTGACCAAGTGTTCGAAAGCGGCGGTTTTCAGGCCGTGTTCGACGAGCTGGAACAGATGAAAAAATGGCGGGCGGTCGAGCAAAGCCCATGGTTCCGCTGCTATGCGATCGCCGAGCCGGATGCGTTGGTGAAGACTTTTGTGTTCGAAATCCTGTAGCGGAGTGAAGCCTGGTCTTCGGCATCCAAGCACCCATCGGCCGGAACTATGTGCAAGTCAGTGCGTTCCGAAAGCGTGAGGCTGCGCCTCACTGCGAAAGCGGGTTATGGCGCCGCCGCGGTAATTCGGCACAAGAGGAGAAGGCTGAATGGCGTCCGTCCGTTATATCGTTGCCGACATAGACAAGGCGGTAGAATTTTACCGAGATAATCTCGAATTCAAGGTCGAAATGCACAATCCTGGCAAGTTCGCGGCGCTGCTTCGCGACGATCTTACGCTGTATCTCAGCGCTCCAGGTGCGGGAAGCGGTGGTCAGGCCGGAGGTGATCCGGAACCAGGCGGATGGAACAGGTTCATGATCATAACCAAGGGGCTGGATGCCCTGATCAACCGGTTGCGCGCGGCCGACGTGACGTTCCGCGGGAACATCAGCGATGGCGGTGCGGGCCGGGCTATTCTGCTTGAAGATCCCTCGGGCAACGTCATTGAGCTGTTCGAATTCAAGAAGGACAGACAGTGATCTCCCCATTTCGTGGGGCGAGGCACCAGGTTCCGCGAAGGCACGCAATTGCCGAAAAGCCAAAACATTGGTATGAGCCACGCCATGGAAGAGCTTTTTGGCGATCCGGCCTATAAGGGGTTCGTGCTGCAGGACAGAAAACGCCTGCCGTCGCGCTTCTCCGCGCGCGTGTCCGGGGCGCTGACCAGCCGGCTTAGCTAGGCCGACCTGTCCAGGTCGTTTCGCCGGGCCGAAAGTCAGGCGTATGCTCTTTCCCATTCTCATATCGACGGATTTACGCACATGAGCGCACCGCGCACCCTCTACGACAAGATTTTCGACGACCATGTCGTCGACCGCCAGGATGACGGCACCTGCCTGCTCTATATCGACCGCCACCTCGTCCATGAAGTGACCAGCCCGCAGGCTTTCGAAGGCCTGCGCATGACCGGCAGAAAAGTCCGGCATCCGGAAAAGACGCTGGCCGTGGTCGATCACAATGTGTCGACCTCGCCCGAGCGCAAGTTCGGCATCAAGAACGAGGAAAGCCGCATCCAAGTCGAGGCGCTGGCCAAGAACGCCAAGGATTTCGGCGTCGAATATTATTCCGAGAACGATATCCGCCAGGGCATCGTCCACATCATCGGTCCGGAGCAGGGTTTCACCTTGCCCGGCATGACCATCGTCTGCGGTGACAGCCACACCTCGACCCATGGTGCTTTCGGAGCATTGGCGCACGGCATCGGCACGTCCGAGGTCGAGCATGTGCTGGCGACGCAGACGCTGATCCAGCGCAAGGCCAAGAACATGCTGGTGCGCGTCGACGGCCAGCTGCCGGAAGGCGTCACCGCCAAGGACATCATCCTGGCGATCATCGGCGAGATCGGCACCGCCGGCGGCACCGGCTATGTCATCGAATATGCCGGCGAGGCGATCCGTGCGCTGTCGATGGAAGGCCGCATGACGATCTGCAACATGTCGATCGAAGGCGGCGCGCGCGCCGGCCTGATCGCCGCCGACGAGACGACCTTCGCCTATGTCAAGGACAAGCCGCGCGCCCCGAAGGGCGCGGCCTGGGATGCGGCGCTCGAATACTGGAAGACGCTGCAGTCCGACGAGGGCGCGCATTTCGACAAGGTGATCGTGCTCGACGCGGCCAAGCTGCCGCCGATCGTCTCCTGGGGCTCGTCGCCCGAGGATGTCGTGTCGGTGCAAGGCATCGTACCGAACCCGGAAGACATCACCGATGAAAACAAGCGCACCTCCAAGCAGCGCGCGCTCGACTATATGGGGCTGACGCCGGGCACCAAGATCACCGATATCTCGCTCGATCGAGTCTTCATCGGCTCCTGCACCAATGGCCGCATCGAGGACCTGCGCGCCGTTGCCAAGGTGGTCGAAGGCAAGACGGTCAGCCCGCATGTCGATGCGATGATCGTGCCGGGTTCCGGCCTGGTCAAGGAACAGGCGGAAGCCGAAGGCCTCGACAAGATCTTCATCGCCGCCGGCTTCGACTGGCGCGAGCCGGGTTGCTCGATGTGCCTTGCCATGAACGACGACCGGCTGAAGCCGCATGAGCGCTGCGCCTCGACCTCGAACCGAAATTTCGAGGGACGCCAGGGTTTCAAGGGCCGCACCCATCTGGTGTCGCCGGCGATGGCGGCGGCGGCGGCGATCGCAGGGCACTTCGTCGACATCCGCGAGTGGAAATAGCAGGAAGCGCCGGCTTCGTGCGAATACCAGGCCCCGGAGCGCTTTGCGGCTCCGGGGCTTTTTTTAACCGGTTCGTTCACATATTCGCCTTCGCTTAACCGCTTGTTTGCGCTTGCGCTCTAAGTCTTTCCCGACGTAAGCGGGGAAATCACAGTCGTTTGGACACGGGCCTGCTCATAGCGCTGCTCAACCCGACGATAGCGTTGGCGCTCGGCGCCGCGTTCCTCGTGCTATGGTCCTATCAACGGCACCGCCCCTATCTAGCCGTGCTGGCGATCAGCTACGGTCTTTCAGCGGTAGGCTTCCTGCTGCAGTATTTTACCTTGCCGATCGGCATGCCGCTGACCAAGCTGGCTTCGAACATCTGCTTCACCATCGCCGGCTGCTGCCTGTCCAGCGCCATCGTCCATCGCCATGGCCGCAAGGTGCCCTATGTGGGGATTGGCGTGCTGGCGGGCGGCGGCCTGGTGTCGTTTTGCTGGTTCCTGTTCGTCGCGCCGGATCTCACCTGGCGCATCCTGGCGATGAATTTCGCTTTCGGTGGGATCAGCCTTCTGGTCGCCGCCGAACTGCGCCCGGTGCGCAACAACGGTCCGACCGAAAAAATCCTGTTCGTGCTGTCGCTGCTGTCGGGCGTCAACTTCTTCGTGCGCACCCTTGTCGTCGTCATCGCGCACGGTCCTTTCATCAGTTATGACGGGTTCTACGGCTCCTCCTACTGGACGACGGCGCTTCTGTCGCACGCGCTGCTGTCGCTGCTCACTGCGCTGTGCCTGTTTTGCGCCGCCGCGCTCGACGTGATGAAGGCGCTGAAGACCGAGACGCACACCGATCCGCTGTCGGGCCTGTTCAACCGGCGTGGCTTCGAGGAACGCGGCATGCTGCTCCTGCGGCACTGCGCCACGGCCCGTTTCCCGGTCGCGCTTGTGCTGGCCGACCTCGATCATTTCAAGGCGCTCAACGATGTGCACGGGCATGCGGCGGGCGATCGGGTGATTGCCGATTTCGCCGCCAAGCTTCGGTCGGCGGCGGGCGCGCGCGGTGTTGCCGGGCGTATCGGCGGCGAGGAATTCGCCGTGCTGCTGCCGCTCACCGATCTCGCCGCCGCGCGGCTGTTCGCCGAGGCGGTGCGCACGGTTTATTCGGCCGGTCATGTCGACGGGCTTCCTGCCGGGACGAAGGTGACAGCCAGCTTCGGCGTGGCGGCCCGTAGCGGTGACGAGACGCTGGAGCCGCTGATGCGCCGTGCCGACGACGCGCTCTACAAGGCCAAAAAGAATGGCCGCGACAGCGTGCGCCTGTCCTATGAGCGGCCGGAAACGGCGTTCGTTCCGGAGTCGCTCAAGGCCGGCTGATCTTGTCCAGACGAGTTGGCGTTAACGTCTTCTTCGCCCGTCGATGCTTAGCTGTCGGGACGGGTGCGGGAAGAACATGAGCGGCGCCAACTTCATCCTGTTGATCAATTTGTCGGTTGCCGGCCTGCTGGCGGCATCCTTCATGGCGGTCGCGTTTCATGACGTCGGCCGCGCGCCGGCGCGTTTGCTGGCGTTTGGCTACCTGCTGGGCATGGCCTATTCGGCGATCGAATTCGGCATTCCCGCTTTCAACGACGCGCGGCTCCCGGTCGTTGCCGCCTTCGCGGTTTTCCTTGGCGCGACCATTGCGGTCAATGGCGGACTTGCCCGCAAGTACGGCGTGACGCCGCCCTGGCTGCCGATGCTGTTGTTCCTGGTCGCCTCGGCCATAGCTGTGTATTTCGTGCAGGACCTGCCGCGCCAGTCGCTGGTGCGCATGATGGCCTACCAGCTTCCCTATGCGGTCATGCAGTTCGTCGGGTTGGCCATCGTCTGGTCGTCGAGGCAAAGCCTCGCCCGTCTCGACCGCATACTGATGGCGGTGCTGGCGGCCTGCGGCCTGCAGTTTGCCTCCAAGCCGTTCATCGCGCATGCGCTGGGCGGCTGGGGCGCCAATCCGCAAGCCTATCTGCAAAGCAGCTACGCGCTGGTGTCGCAGTCGCTCGGCACTGTGTTTGCGCTGGCGCTGGCGCTGCTGATGCTGGCCATCCTGGTCCGCGACGTGCTTGCCGAAGTGACGTCGAAATCGGAGACCGACACGCTTTCGCGCCTGCTCAACCGCGGCGGCTTCACCCGCCATGCGGAGCTGGCGGTGCTGGGCGCGATGCGGCAAGGCGTGCCGGTCGCCCTGGTCATCGCCGATCTCGATCACTTCAAGAGCGTCAACGACAGTTTCGGCCACGCGTCCGGCGACCGGGTGATCGAGACCTTCGCCGGCTTCCTGCGCGAGGCGGCCGCCGGCCATCATGTCGCCGGCCGCGTCGGCGGCGAGGAGTTCGCCATCATGCTGCCGGGAACCAATCTTGCCGCCGCCCGGCTGTTCGCCGAGGGCACGCGCAGTGCTTTCGGCGCGCTGCCCATCGACGGGCTGCCGGCGGACAACCGCTGCACCGCGAGCTTCGGCGTCGCCGAGCTTCATCCGAGCGAAGACTTTGCCGATCTGATGCGGCGCGCCGACCAGGCGCTTTACCAGGCGAAGAATGCCGGGCGCGATTGCGTACGCGTCTCCGCCGGGCCGGCCGGCAACGGGTCGTCAGCCGGGATGGAAGCCAGAGCAATTCCAGGAAAAGTGTGAAACGGTCTTCCCGGGAAAAGCGCCTAGCGCTTTCCCCTGAGAATCGCGTCCAAACGAAGAGCCTAGCGGCAGGGGCTGAGTTCCGGCATCTCACCGTCGGAAAGCCCGTACATATAGGAACGGCCCTTCACCAACACCGGCGGCCGGTAGCAATCGCTATAGCCTGATATCTCGTCGGCTTCGTTCTCGTAGATCACCTTGGGCTGGCCGGCGCTGGTGTAGTCGGACAGTTGCTTGGCCAGCCTGCCTTTGCCGACGAGGATGCGCTTGTAGCCGGCGGCGCTGTCGATGACGAGATTGCCGAAGGAATCGGCGTAGACGCGATCCTGATGACGTGTTCCGGCGAGCGCGGGCGCTGCCGGGCCGACGATCGAGGCCGCCACTATGAGCGCCGCAACGCGCGACCTGCCCGAATTCGAACGCATGGCGTCCTCCGTGTCTTGAGGAAAGCCTCCTCGAATCGGAAATTAACGATTTCTTAACCTTTGTTAAGAGGCTGACGCGCTTCGCGGTGATGTCTCGGTAAACATGGTTAATATCCGTTAATATCCGACTGGATGGAAAGCCCGGTGGCCATCATTCGGCCATGCTTGGCCGCACCATCGCGCTTGGCGTCCGTCTCGGCGTCGGGATGACCTTGATCTTGGCAAAGCATCGCGGCTGATTCGCCGCGCGGGAGGACAGCCTATGGCGCTAGGCCGGACGTTTCGGGCAACGCTTGCCCTTTCGCCGCTTCTGATCGCCATGGCCTGCGTGCCGCAGGGCAACGAGCCCAAGGCCGGCAACAAGATCGCCGCATTGGCCTCGCCGGCGCTCTCGGCGGGTGGCACCGTCACCGATGTGACCGCGCCGCAGCCGCGCACCGCGACCTACAGCTGTGCCGACGGCGGCAGGATAACCATCGAGAATCTCGGTACCTTGGTGCATGTCGTCGGTTCCGACGGCGCCAGCGAGGATCTGCGGGCCTCGCCGGCCAACCAGAACAGCCGTTACGAGCAGGCGCATGACGCGATTGTGATCGACGGTCGCGAGGCGCTGGTCATGAAGGCGGGCTCGACGCCGGTGACCTGCAAGCGCTAGCGCGAATCTCAATACGGCCAGCCTTGGGCCAGACATGCTGCACTGCAGCGATATCGAGCCGGCTTCAGGTCATGAGCGCCTAATCGATTGAAGCCAGAGCCAGACTTTTAGTCAGACTAAATTACGTTTTCGAAACGGTTTTCCGGCTTTGACGCGGTGCAAAAAGAGCATTAGAAACCGGCTGTCCGAAGTCGCAGCCGGAAGCGGCAATGCCGCATTTCCACCTGAGGCAGGAGACGCCGAACTGGGGGAGCCATGAGCAAATCACCAGCCACCCGCGCCAGACCTCTTTCGCCGCACCTCACGGTGTACCGGCCGCCGATCACGATGACGATGTCGATCATCCATCGTATTACCGGCGGCGCGCTGTATTTCGGCACGCTGCTGGTCGCGCTGTGGCTGATGGCGGCGGCAAGCTCACAGGCGACCTTCGACTGGGTCAGCTGGGCCTTCGGCACCTGGCTCGGCCGGTTGATCCTGTTCGGTTACACCTGGGCGCTGATGCATCACATGCTGGGTGGCGTGCGCCATCTGGTCTGGGACACCGGCGCCGGCCTCGAGAAGCACACGGCCTCGAAGATCGCCTGGGCGACGCTGGCCGGCTCGATCCTGCTCACGCTGCTGATCTGGATCGCCGGCTATATGGCGCGAGGAGCCTGATCATGAGCGGCAACAACTCCGACATGCGCACGCCGCTGGCGAAGGTCCGCGGCCTCGGGTCCGCCCGCGAGGGCACCGGACATTTCTGGCGCCAGCGCCTGACCGCGATCGCCAACATCCCACTGATACTGTTCTTCGTCGGCTTCCTGATCGCGCTCAACGGCGCAAGCTATGCCGAAGTGCGGACAGCGCTCGCCAACCCGTTCGTGGCGCTGGTGATGGCCCTGGTGCTCGTCTCCGGGCTCACCCATATGCGGCTCGGCATGCAGGCGATCATCGAGGATTACGTGCATGGCGAGGGCATCAAGCTGGCGCTGATCGCGCTCAACACATTTTTTCCCATAGCGGTCGGCGTCGCCTCGATCTTCGCCCTGCTCAAGCTGACATTCGGAGGCTGAGTTGGCCAAGGACGCAAAACAAGCCAACAGCGCTGGCTACACTTATGTCGACCACAAGTTCGACGTGGTGGTCGTCGGTGCCGGCGGTGCCGGCCTGCGCGCCACGCTCGGCATGGCCGAACAGGGCCTGCGCACCGCCTGCATCACCAAGGTGTTCCCGACCCGCTCGCACACGGTGGCGGCGCAAGGCGGCATAGCCGCTTCGCTTGCGAACATGGGACCCGACAATTGGCAATGGCATCTCTTCGATACCGTCAAGGGTTCGGATTGGCTGGGCGACATCGACGCGCAGGAATACATGGTCCAGCAGGCGCCCGCCGCCGTCTACGAACTCGAACATTACGGCGTGCCGTTCTCGCGCACCGAAGAAGGCAAGATCTATCAGCGGCCGTTCGGCGGCATGATGATGAATTTCGGCGAAGGCCCTCCGGTGCAGCGCACCTGCGCCGCCGCCGACCGTACCGGCCATGCCATGCTGCATACGCTCTACGGCCAGTCGCTGAAGCACAACGCGCAGTTCTTCATCGAGTATTTCGCGCTCGACCTGATCATGGAGCCGGACGGCACCTGCACCGGCGTCGTCGCCTGGAACCTCGATGACGGCACCATCCACCGCTTCTCGGCCAAGATGGTGGTGCTGGCGACGGGCGGCTATGGCCGCGCCTATTTCTCGGCGACCTCGGCGCACACCTGCACCGGCGACGGCGGCGGCATGGCGGCACGTGCCGGCTTTCCGCTGCAGGACATGGAGTTCGTGCAGTTCCACCCGACCGGCATCTATGGCGCCGGCTGCCTGATCACCGAAGGGGCGCGCGGCGAGGGCGGCTATCTCGTCAATTCCGAAGGCGAGCGCTTCATGGAGCGCTACGCGCCGTCGGCCAAGGACCTTGCCTCGCGCGACGTCGTCTCGCGATGCATGACGCTGGAAATCCGCGAAGGCCGCGGCGTCGGCCCGAAGAAGGACCACATTTTCCTGCACCTCGACCACCTCGATCCTGCCGTTCTGCACGAGAGGCTGCCGGGCATTTCGGAATCGGCCAAGATCTTCGCCGGCGTCGACCTGACCAAGGAGCCGATCCCGGTGCTGCCGACGGTGCACTACAATATGGGCGGCGTGCCGACCAATTACTGGGGCGAGGTGCTCAACCCGACAACGCTCAATCCCGACCAGGTGTCGCCGGGGCTGATGGCGGTCGGCGAGGCTGGCTGCGCCTCGGTGCACGGCGCCAACCGGCTCGGTTCGAACTCGCTGATCGATCTTGTGGTGTTCGGCCGCGCGGCGGCGATCCGCGCGGGCCAGGTCATCGACCGCAATTCGGCGATCCCTTCGCCCAATGAGGCCTCGGTCGAAAAGATCATGGACCGCTTCGATCGGCTGCGCCACGCCAACGGCTCGATGCCGACCGCGGTACTGCGTGAGAAGATGCAGAAGGCGATGCAGGAAGACGCTGCGGTGTTCCGCACCCAGGAATCGCTGGACAGTGGCTGCGAACGCATTTCCCAGATCTGGGGCGAGCTCAAGGACATAAAAGTGTTCGATCGCTCGATGATCTGGAATTCCGATCTGGTCGAGACGCTGGAATTGGAAAACCTGATGGCTAATGCCATCACCACGGTCCATGGCGCCGCGGCGCGCAAGGAGAGCCGCGGCGCGCATGCGCGGGAGGATTTTTCGGCGCGCGACGACAAGGTCTGGCGCAAGCACACTCTTGCCAAGGTGAGCGAAGACGGCGAGGTGACGCTCAGCTATCGGCCAGTGCACACCGAACTGCTGCTAAAGGAAGAAAATGGCGGTATCAACCCGGCCAAGATCGCACCGAAGGCCAGGGTGTATTGACGATGGCGCCGACGGCCGCGGGATATTCCGACACGCCCCTTCCGGCCAAGCTCGGCCTGAAGGACGGCATGACCGCCGCCTTCATCGCGCTCCCCCACGACCTTGACGATCTCATGGAAGCCGCGAATTTCTCTTCAGTCGACCGGCTGGCCGATTGGTCGCGGATTTCAGGCATTCGGCTGAAATATGACGCCGTCCATGCCTTCACCCGGCAGCGTGCCGAGATCGAGGATCGCCTCGGTGATGTCGAGGCGGCGATCAAGCGCGACGGCATGGTCTGGGTATCCTGGCCTAAAAAGGCATCGAAGGTGGCTACCGACGTCACCGAAGGCGTCGTTCGCGCCGAGGCGCTGAAGCGCGACCTTGTCGACGTGAAGGTGGCCGCCGTCAATGAAATCTGGTCCGGGCTGAAGCTCGTCATCCGAAAGGACCTGAGGTAATGGTCGAACTGACGCTTCCCAAGAACTCGAAGATCCAGCAGGGCAAGACCTGGCCGAGGCCGGAAGGCGCCACCAATCTGCGCGAATACCGCATCTACCGCTGGTCGCCGGACGATGACGAGAACCCGCGCATCGACACCTATTTCGTCGACATGGACGATTGCGGGCCGATGGTGCTCGACGCGCTGCTGTGGATCAAGAACAAGATCGACCCGACGCTGACCTTGCGCCGCTCCTGCCGAGAGGGCATTTGCGGCTCCTGCGCCATGAATATCGACGGCTCCAACACGCTGGCCTGCACCAAGGGCTGCGACGACATTTCCGGCGCCGTCAAGGTCTACCCGCTGCCGCATATGCAGGTGGTCAAGGACCTGGTGCCCGACCTCACCAATTTCTACGCCCAGCACGCCTCGATCCAGCCATGGCTGAAGACGGTGTCGCCGGAGCCGGCCAAGGAATGGCTGCAAAGCCATGAGGACCGGGAGAAGCTCGACGGGCTCTACGAGTGCATATTGTGTGCCTGCTGCTCGACCTCGTGCCCAAGCTACTGGTGGAACGGCGACCGCTATCTCGGCCCGGCAACGCTTTTGCAGGCCTATCGCTGGCTGATCGATAGCCGCGACGAGGCCAAGGGCGAGCGGCTCGACGATCTCGAGGATCCATTCCGGCTCTATCGCTGCCACACCATCATGAACTGCGCGCAGACCTGCCCCAAGGGCCTCAACCCGGCCAAGGCGATCGCCGAGATCAAGAAGATGATGGTGGAGAGAAGGGTCTAGGCGGCAGGTTGGTTGCCGGCGCGAACAAATCCAATGAGCGATGATCTTCCCATCCTTTCCCCCGTCGAAGTCCGTGTGCTCGGCTGCCTGATCGAGAAGAAGGAGCTGACGCCGGATGTCTATCCGCTGACGCTCAATTCAGCACTGGCCGCCGCCAACCAGAAGACGGCGCGCGAGCCGGTGATGGCGCTGGAGCAGGCCGAGGTGCACCGGGGGCTGAAGCTGCTCGAACAAAAGGGGCTGGTGCGGCAGATGTTCGGTTCGCGCGTCGAGCGCTACGAGCACCAGATGGCGCAGCGCTTCTCGCTGACCACGCCGCAGACCGCTTTGATCGGCCTGCTGTTGCTGCGCGGGCCGCAGACGGCACATGAACTGCTGGCGCGGAGCGAGCGCATGGCGCGGTTCTCATCGATCGAAGATCTGCGCGCCGAGCTCGATATGCTGATCGGCCGCCGACCGCCGCTCATCCAGGAAATCCCGCGCGGACCAGGCCAGCGCGAGGACCGCTACGTGCATCTCCTCAGCGGCCCGGTGGACGTTGCAGCCCTTTCGGTACAGCGGAGCGCGTCGGTCCTGCCTGCTTCCGACCTGGAGGCGCGGTTGGAGGCGCTGGAGCAGGAAGTCGCCGCACTTCGCGCCAGGTTGGACGCGCTGGGCGCGTAGGCCCCGGCGCGCGCCTGAGCGTTCGCGCCGGGTCTTCACACCGGATGCGGCGTTGTCAGCCGAGCCTGGCGTCGAGCGATACGTTGATGGCGCCGAGCGCTTTCGAGACCGGGCATCCAGCCTTGGCCTTTTCGGCCAACTCCCCAAACTTCGCCGCATCGATGCCCGGCACCTTGCCGACCACGGTGAGGGCGCTGCCGGTGATACCGGTGCCTGGAACCAGCGTCACCACCGCCTTGGCGTCGAGTTCCGTGGCGGGCGTGCCGTTCTCGGCCAAGAAATGCGAGAACTGCATGGCAAAGCAGCCGGCGTGTGCGGCGGCGATCAGCTCTTCCGGATTGGTGCCGGATTTGCCGTTCTCGTCCTCGAAGCGCGCCTTGAACGAATAGGGCGTGCCCTTCAGGGTTCCGCTCTGCGTGTCGAGCGTGCCCGTGCCCTCTTTCAGATTGCCTTTCCAGACGGCGTTTGCTGTGCGGTCCATGAAGTCCTCCTTGGTTTCGTGGCTGGGGTCGTCGTTGCTCGTTGCCTGGGTGAACCGGCGTCCAGTCAACTATAGCGCGCGCCGACGCGAAGGCCACTGCGCTCTTTGAACCGCTGCGTGGGTGGTGGCCAAATTCTTGTCGAAAAAATGCGCGTGCAAAAATGTCGACTTTGGTCTGCCTCGCCCGTCCTGCGGGCGGCCACGGATTTGTGGCCGGATGGAGGCTCGCATGGACAATCTGTTTTTCGCACTGTGGAAAGGCGCAGGCCGCAAGACCTGCCGACCGGAAGACTTCTGGCTGCACCCGCCGGCGTCCGGCTTTGGCCGACTTCTGGCGGCGGTTGCCATCATCGGGATCGCGGCATGCCTTCTTGACCATGTGGCGGCGGTCAAGGGCAATGCTGACACCTTCGCCGCCGCATCCTATGGTTCGACGCAGCAAGGGAGCTGGAAATGAAATATGTCTGCCTGGTCTATGGTGAGGAAAAGGACCTCCATGCCATGACGCCGGAGCGTCTGGCCAAGCTCGATGCCGATTCGATGGCTCATGACCGTTCGCTGGATCAGCGTGGGATACTGATCGTCGCCCAGGCGCTTCAATCGGTGAAAAATTCGAAGACCCTTCGCAGGCGCAAGGGCAAGAGCCTGATCACCGACGGCCCGTTCGCCGAAACCAAGGAGCAATTGCTCGGCTTCGTCATGATCGAGGCTGATAATCTTGACCAGGCGCTGGAGATCGCCGCCGAGATTCCGCTGGCCGAAATCGGAACTATCGAGGTGCGCGCGATCTACGATGTGCCGGGATCGTAGAGCCCTGCCATGCATTGCGGCCACGTGAACCAGGCGTTCGGTTGAGCCAACGTCCTGGTACATGGTCGTGCGCAACGTTTGCGTGTTGAAGCAATGCCGGAGTTCTCCTATCGTCGCCGGGATTTTGGGGGGATGCGGCATGCCGTTCTTGATTGCTATTTTTGGCGTGTTGGGCGCGGCGGCGTTCTGGTGGTATCGAATGAAGGCGATGAACGATGCGGCTCGCGAGGTCGCGGACGTCGTCGGGCGCGTGCAAGGCAACATCCGCCGCAAGAAGCTGCGCAAACAGGCGGCCCTGTCGCCGTTGACGGCGATCGACGATCCGGTGGTGGCCGCGGCGACGCTGATCACCGCCATCGTCTCCGAGAATGGGCCTATCCTGCCGCAGCGCGAGGCCGTCATTCGCGCGGTGATTTCCGAGATCGCCGACAAGAAGAAAACGGACGAAGCGGTGGTCTACGCCAAATGGGCGGCGGCACAGATCGACGACACCACTGTTGTCATCGACAAGCTGGCGCCGTTCCTGCGCGAACGCCTCGATGTCGCCGAGCGAAACGACCTGCTGCGGATGGTCAACCGCGCCGCTCAAGGCGGCGAGAAACGCCTCGAGATATCCGACCAGCGCATACTGCGGCTGCGGCAGAAGCTGGGCTTCGAGGTGAACTGAGGACGGCGCTCAGATCGCCTCGCCCTTCAACAATCGAGGCGTGCTAGCGGACAGGCCCGATGCCTGGCGGATAAAAAACTCCTTCAGGCGCGGCATGCGTTCGACCAAGCCGAGGCCGATGTCGCGGACGGTGCGCAGCGGGCCGATGTCGTTGGAAAACAGCCGGTTCAGCACATCGGTCGTGATGCCCATCTGCACCGTGTCGAAGCGGCGCCATTGCTGGTAGCGTTCGAGCACGTCGAGCGCGCCGATGTCCTGGCCGAGCCGGTCGGCCTCGACGATCACCTCGGCAAGTGCGGCGACATCCTTGAAGCCGAGATTGAGACCCTGGCCGGCGATCGGGTGGATGCCGTGGGCGGCGTCACCGGCGAGCGCGATGCGGGGTGCTACGAAGGCACGCGCGATGGTGAGGCCGAGCGGCCAGGCGCGCGGCTTGTCGGCAACGCGGATTTCGCCGAGCTTCAGGCTGAAGCGCTGCTCGAGTTCGTGCTCGAAGACGAGGTCGTCGCCGGCCACCAGCTTCTCGGCATCTTGCGTGCGCTCGACCCAGACGATCGACGAGCGGTTCGTGCCGTCCTCACCAGGCTTCAGCGGCAGAGTGGCGAAGGGGCCGGCCGGCAGGAAATGTTCTTCGGCGCGGCCATTGTGCGGGCGTTCATGCGCAACCGTGCAGACGATGCCGGACTGGCCGTATTCCCATTTCACCGTCTTGATGCCGGCCATGTCGCGCAGCTTGGAGTTGACGCCGTCGGCGGCGACCAGCAGCCGCGCCTTCAGCGTCGCGCCGTCGGCGAGATGCACGGTGATGCCGGCGCCGTTGGTTTCCAACCCCTGTACCGCGACGCCCTCGATGATGTCGATGCCGAGTTTTTCGGCGCGGGCCCGCAAGGCACCGTTCAGAACCTTGTTGGCGACCATATGCGCAAAGGGCTCGCCCGGCGCCACTTCGCCGTCGAAGGTCAGGAAGACCGGACGCACCGGATCGGAGGTGCGCGAATCGGTGATGATCATCTCGGTGATCGCCTGCGCCTGCGGCGCGATTTCGGCCCACACGCCGAGCTGGTCGAGCATGCGGCAGGCGGCGGCGGCAATGGCCGAAGCGCGGCCATCCCTTTGCCAGACGCCAGCGGGCGCGGCATCGACGAGAGCGATGGCGAGACCCGGGCGCGCCTGCTTCAACGACACGGCGCTGGCCAGGCCGACATAGCCGGCGCCGGCGACCAGAACATCGAGCCCGGACTTTGTTTTCGCGCTTGGCCTGGTTTTAGCGTCCGCCTTGCGTTCCATCATCTTCGCTCCTTGCGCGCCGGCCGGGTCTTCAACCCTTGACTGCATGTCCGTCCTGTCGGAAACCGCCATAACACTTCCGCGGCGAGGGCGAGAAATATGACGGCAGCCATGGACGAGCTTCTCGGCATTCTCGACCTCGAGAAGCTGGAACACAATCTGTATCGTGGTCGCAGCCCCCTGCTCGACTGGCAGCGCGTTTTCGGCGGCCAGACCATCGCGCAGGCGCTGGTCGCGGCGCAGCGAACCGTCGATCCCGATCGCCACGTGCATTCGCTGCACGGCTATTTCATGCGGCCCGGCGACACCAAGGTGCCGATCGTCTACGAGGTCGACCGCATCCGTGACGGCGGCTCCTTCACCACGAGGCGCGTGGTGGCGATCCAGCACGGCCAGGCGATCTTTTCGCTGGAAGCGTCGTTCCAGCAAGACGAGGTCGGTCTCGAGCACCAGGTGCCGATGCCGCAAGATATTCCGGGGCCAGACACCTTGCTGTCGCAGCGCGAATTGCTGGGCAAATTCGGCGAGGCTGTGCCCGAAGGCATCAAACGTTACTGGGACCGCGACCGGCCGATCGAGATGAAGCCGGTGATGCTGAAGCATTACACCAGCCGCGAAAAGCTGGAGCCGAAGCAGAACATCTGGATCCGCACCACCGGTCCGGTGCCGGCGGATCGCGCCATCCAGTCGGCGGTGCTCGCCTATCTCTCCGACATGACGCTGCTCGACACGTCGACCTTCGCGCATGGCCGCGCCATTTTCGATCGTGACATCCAGGCGGCGAGCCTCGACCATGCCATGTGGTTCCACCGCGGCCACGCGCTCGACGACTGGATGCTCTACACGCAGGACAGCCCGTCGACACAGGGCTCGCGCGGCTTCACGCGCGGGTCGCTGTTTGCCCGCGACGGCACGCTGATCGCCTCGGTTGCGCAGGAAGGGCTGATCCGGCTCAAGCGATCGCCTGCAGAGTAGGCATTTTGCGAAAATTGCCTAATTTTTAAGCAGATGCTTCGCCGCAGCTGTGGGCAGGTTGCATCGCGACACTTCCCAATCTCTTTGTTTACAACGGGTTAACCCCCTGCTTCGGCACTTGGCACGGAGCTTGAATCCTCGTGGGCACTCTCCGGCTCTTTGGGATCGGTGAAGTCGTACAAACGCGGGGGACCGCAACAGCAAAGGGTGAAACCTTATGAAAATCGTGATGGCAATCATCAAGCCGTTCAAGCTCGACGAGGTACGCGAAGCGCTTACCGCCGTCGGCATCCAGGGCCTGACCGTCACCGAAGTCAAAGGCTACGGGCGTCAGAAAGGGCATACGGAAATCTATCGCGGGGCGGAATACGCGGTCAGCTTCCTGCCGAAGATCAAGATCGAAGTCGCGGTTAGTGCCGACATGGTCGACAAGGCCGTCGAAGCCATCACCGCCGCCGCCAAGACCGGCCAGATCGGCGACGGCAAGATCTTCGTTTTCGGCATCGATCAGGCGGTGCGCATTCGCACCGGCGAAACAGACACCGACGCACTCTGAGCGGCGAACACGTATTCCAAATGGAGAGTTCAATGAATATTCCTTCCACCTTGAAGACGACGGGACGCGCCGCCCTCTTGGGCACGCTCGCTCTCGCGGCATTGGGCACGGTCGCCGCCTTCGCGCAGGAAGCGGCTCCCGCCGCCGCCGCGGCCGCGCCGGCTGCTGCCCCGACCCCGGTGCTCGACACCGGCAACACCGCCTGGATGCTGACCTCGACGGCGCTCGTGCTGATGATGACCGTCCCGGGTCTGGCGCTGTTCTACGGCGGCATGGTGCGCAAGAAGAACGTGCTCGCCACCATCATGCAGAGCTTTGCCATCACCTGTCTGGTGACGGTGCTGTGGTTCATGTTTGGCTATTCGCTGGCCTTCTCCGACGGCGGCGGCATGAACAGCTATCTCGGCGGCACCTCGAAATTCTTCCATAACGGCATCACCACTGCTTCGCTGTGGCTGCCAGGCGTCGCGAACATTCCTGAATTCGTCTTCTCGATGTTCCAGATGACCTTCGCCATCATCACCCCGGCGCTGATTGCCGGCGCCTTTGCCGAGCGCTTTAGATTCTCGGCGCTGCTGATCTTCATGGCGCTGTGGCTGCTCGTCGTCTACGTGCCGATCGCGCATTGGGTCTGGGGTGGCGGCTTCCTCGGCACGGCTGGCGTGCTCGACTTTGCCGGCGGCACGGTCGTCCACATCAATGCCGGTGTCGCGGGTCTCGTCTGCGCACTGGTTCTCGGCAAGCGCGAAGGCTACGGCACCACCAACATGGCGCCGCACAACCTAGTCTATTCGGTGATCGGTGCTTCGCTACTGTGGGTCGGCTGGTTCGGCTTCAACGCCGGTTCGGAACTGGCCGCGGACGGCCTTGCCGGCGCTGCCATGCTCAACACCCAGGTCGCTACCGCAGCCGCGGCGCTCGCCTGGATGTTTGCCGAATGGATCGTCGCCAAGAAGCCTTCGGTGCTCGGCATCATCTCGGGTGCGGTTGCCGGCCTCGTGGCGGTGACGCCTGCTTCCGGCTTCGTCAACCCGACCGGCGCCTTCATCGTCGGCATCGTTGCCGGCGTCGTGTGCTATCTCTCGGCGGTCAAGGTCAAGCACATGTTCGGCTATGACGACTCGCTCGATGCCTTCGGCGTACATGGCGTCGGCGGTGTGATCGGCGCCCTGCTCACCGGCGTGCTCGCCGACCCGGCGATCAACAGCCTCGGTGCAGGTGCTTCGCTCGGCAAGCAGATCTACGGCGTTGCCGTCACCATCGTGTGGACGGCTATTGCCACCTTCGTGATCCTCTACATCGTCAAGGCGCTGGTCGGCCTGCGTCCGACGACCCAGGAAGAGGTCGAAGGCCTCGACATCTCCCAGCATGGCGAAGTGGTGCCGTAAGGCCAGCTTAGCCGCGGGGCCGGTAGAACCTCCTCCCGCCGGCCCCAAGAATCCCGTCGTGACGCTCCCGAAAGGAGTTTCACGCATTGAGGCCCGGATCATTTCCGGGCCTCTTTTTTGGCAAACCGTTCCGGCAAGGCGTGTTTGGCGCAATCACGTGATCAAGATTTTTCAGGAACCGTCGACCGTATCGGTTCCGAACTGTGGGGACGATCGTCGTTCTGAACGGCCACCGTCAGGACCGCGGCGATCAGGATCCGCAGGCCGAGGTCCGGCATTCGAAGCGGCTCAACCGGTGGTAACGAGGTTTGATCACCTCAACCCCTTATAGTTAATGCGCCCTTAACCTTCCCGCCGATAGTCTGAGACCCGAATCTGCCGGAGTGCGCCACGCACCCGGCGAGTCCATGACAGACGGGGAAGAGCATGCGTTCAGGGGCTTCAGCACCGCTCGCGCTGGCCGATACGGGGCACGGCATCCAGGCGTTCGCGCGGCGTCAGGTCGGGCGGCTGGTCGGCGCCGGGCTGTTCGCGCTCACCGCCTTTGGCGTCGCCAGCCTTGCCACCTGGAACGTCGCCGATCCGAGCTTTTCCCACGCGACGAACAGCCCCGTCACCAACGCCATGGGCTATGCCGGTGCCGTGTTCTCCGACCTCGCCATGCAATTCTTCGGTCTTGCTGCCGTCGCGGCGCTGGTCCCGACGGTCATATGGGGGTTCCTGCTGTTTTCCGCGCGCGGCGTCGACAGGCTGCCCAAACGCGGGCTGTCCTGGTTCGGCTTCGCCCTGCTGGCCGCTGCAATGGCGGGCTGCGTGGTGCCGCCCAAGACCTGGCCACTGCCCACCGGCCTCGGCGGCGTGTTCGGCGACATGGTGCTGAAGATCCCCAGCATCGTCATCGGCGGCTATCCGACCGGGCTGATCGCCAGCATCATCGCCATCCTGCTGGCCGCACCCGCGCTGTGGCTCTTCGCCCATGGCTCGGCGCTGATCGGACGCAAGAACGGCTTTGCCGTCATGGAGGCCGGGCCCGCCGCCGATCCGCGTGAGGACGACCTTCTGTTCGACAATGACGAGGACGAAGGCGACGAGGGCATCCTGGCGCTCGGGGCAATTACTCATTGGTGGCTCTCGTTCCGCGCGTGGATGCACCGCCGCGCCGTGCGCCGCAGGCAGGAGCGCGACGAGTACGAGCCGGAGATGGAACAGCGCTCCACCGCCTGGCGGCGCGCCGCCGAACGGGTCGAATCGGCCGAGTTCGCCGAATTGCGAATGAGCCCGGATGGCCGCGCCCGCGTCGAGCCCGAATTCTTCGCCGCCATGGTCAATGACCGAGGCGCCTCGCTCGATCCCGACGATGCCGATATCTTCGAAGCCGACGACGACATGGATTTCGAGCCGGAACAGGAGCCCGTCAGGCGCGGTACCGCCAAGGTCCAGCCGTTCCGCTCCGATGCCGCCACCCGCGTCGAGGCACCGGCACCGCGCCCTGCTCCGGGCGCCCGCGTGCAGCGCGAGGCGCAGACATCGCTGATCGGCTCGGAAAAATTCGAAATGCCGTCGCTGCATTTCCTCTCCGAGCCGAAGAACGTGGTGCGCGACGCCAGCCTGTCCAAGGATGCGCTGGAGCAGAATGCGCGCTTGCTCGAAGGCGTACTGGAGGATTTCGGCGTCAAGGGTGAGATCATCGCCGTCCGTCCCGGTCCGGTGGTCACGCTCTATGAGCTCGAGCCGGCGCCCGGTATCAAATCGTCGCGCGTTATCGGCCTGTCCGACGACATCGCCCGCTCGATGAGCGCCATCGCCTGCCGCGTCGCCGTGGTGCCAGGCCGCAACGCCATCGGCATCGAACTGCCGAACGCCAAGCGCGAGACCGTATATCTGCGCGAGATTCTGGCCAGCCGTGATTTCGAGACGACCAAGGCCAAGCTGGCGCTGGCGCTGGGCAAGACCATCAATGGCGAGGCGGTCATCGTCGACATCGCCAAGATGCCGCACGTGCTGGTCGCCGGCACCACCGGCTCGGGCAAGTCGGTCGCCATCAACACCATGATCCTGTCGCTGCTCTACCGGCTGACGCCGCAGGATTGCCGGCTGATCATGATCGATCCGAAGATGCTGGAACTCTCGGTCTATGACGGCATCCCGCATCTGCTCACGCCCGTTGTCACCGATCCGAAGAAGGCGGTGGTGGCGCTGAAATGGACCGTGCGCGAGATGGAGGACCGCTACCGCAAGATGTCCAAGGTCGGAGTGCGCAACATCGACGGCTTCAATGCCCGCGTCAGCCAGGCCGACAAGAAAGGTGAAAAGATCTCACGCACCGTGCAGACCGGCTTCGACCGCCAGACCGGCGAGGCGATCTACGAGACCGAGAACCTCGATCTCGAGCCGATGCCCTATATCGTCGTCATTATCGACGAGATGGCCGACCTGATGATGGTCGCCGGCAAGGACATCGAGGGTGCCGTGCAGCGCCTGGCGCAGATGGCGCGCGCCGCCGGCATCCATGTCATCATGGCAACGCAGCGCCCGTCGGTCGACGTCATCACCGGCACCATCAAGGCCAATTTCCCGACCCGCATCTCCTTCCAGGTGACGTCGAAGATCGACAGCCGCACCATTCTGGGCGAGCAGGGCGCCGAGCAGCTGCTCGGCATGGGCGACATGCTCTACATGGCCGGCGGCGGCCGTATCCAGCGCGTGCACGGCCCGTTCGTCGCCGACGAAGAGGTCGAGAGGATCGTCGCGCATCTGAAGCTGCAGGGCGTGCCGGAATATCTCGACGCCATCACCGAGGATGACGGCGAGGACGACGACGAGCCGTCCGGCAAGGGCGGTTCCGGCGGCGGTGGCGGCAACAGCAATTTCGAGGATTCCGACGATCCTTACGATCAGGCGGTTTCCGTGGTGCTGCGCGACGGCAAGGCCTCGACGAGCTATATCCAGCGCCGGCTGGGCATCGGCTACAACCGCGCCGCCTCGATCATCGAGAAGATGGAGAAGGAAGGTATCGTCGGCCCGGCCAACCATGCCGGCAAGCGCGAGATCCTGGTGCCGACCGAAGAGGACAAGTTCTGACCAGAAGGCCTGACCCTTGTGACATCCCGGTCTCGCAACCTTGAACCTTTCAAGACGTTGAAGCGACTGAGGGACGCCCGACCCGCCAAACTTCAGCCTAACTGGGGGTCCAAGCACCAGAGCAACTCAGGAATCAGATGAGAGTGACCGACATGAGAAATGATCTTTCAGCACTCAGCAAATTTGCTCCCTCCCGGCGTCGGTTGCTGGGCCTCGGCTTGGCGTTCGCAGGGGCGGCAGTCTTCAACGCGGTGCCCGGCTTCCAGGTGCTGGCTTCGGCGCAGGCGGCCGTGCCGGCCGCGGCACAGAAGATCGCCGACCATTTTTCCTCGGTCAAATCGATGAGCGGCGAATTCGTTCAGTTCGGTCCCAAGGGCGAGCAAACCGGTGGCAAGTTCTTCCTCGAACGGCCGGGCAAGATTCGCTTCAACTATGACGGCTCTTCAAACTTCCGGGTGATTTCAGACGGCAAGTCGGTGGTCATCCTGAACAAGAGGCTCAACACGTCCGATCTCTATCCGCTGTCGAAGACGCCTTTGAAGCTGCTGCTCGACAACAGGATCGACCTCTCCGGCGACCGTGTCAAAAGCGTCAAGGAGGAGGATGACCTCACCACCATCCAGCTCGCCGACAAATCGGTGTTCGGCAATTCGAGGATCACGATGATGTTCGATCCGAAAACCTTCGATTTGCGACAGTGGACGATCACCGATGCGCAGGGCAAGGATACGACGGTGATGATCTTTAACACCAAGGAAGGCGTCAGCTTCGCGCCGGACACCTTTGCCATCGACTACACGGCGAACCGCGAACTCAACACCAACAAGCCGCGCTAGGACCAATCGCTCCAATAGCTGTGGAAAGCACCGGGCCGCGCCTTGTTGGGCGTTGCCCGGCTTGTCTTTGCGGCTTGTGGCTGGCAGTTTCCCAGACTGACTCCGTCAAAAGGCGTCTTCCCCGTCAGGGCCCACTGGTTCTGGCCGGCTGTACGCTGTCCTGGATTGCCAAATGCCCCTTTCCATCGCCACCTGGAACATCAACTCCGTTCGGCTGCGCATGCCGATCGTCGAACGCCTGCTTGTCGAGCATGCGCCCGACGTGCTCTGCCTGCAGGAAACCAAGGTTCCAGACGAGCTGTTTCCCGAAAAGGCCTTCCGCAAGCTCGGCTACGAGCACATCGCCTTCCATGGCCAGAAGGGCTATCACGGCGTCGCGACGGTAGCGCGGCGGCCGATCGAAGTGGTCGAGAAGCGACGCTTCTGCGAGATCGAGGACAGCCGGCATCTCTCGGTGAAGGTGCGGGCCGGCGGCAAGGCGATCCTGCTGCACAATTTCTACGTCCCGGCGGGCGGCGACGAACCGGATCCCGTCATCAACAGGAAGTTCAAGCACAAGCTCGATTTCGTCGCCGAGATGAATGCCATCCGGGCCGAGCATGACGAGGTGTCCGGCTCGGTGCTGGTCGGCGACCTCAACATCGCGCCGCTCGAACACGATGTCTGGTCGCACAAGCAATTGCTCAACGTGGTCAGCCACACACCGGTCGAGACGGAGAATTTCGAGGCCATGCGCCTCGCCGGCAACTGGGTCGACCTGATGCGGCTCAACGTGCCGCTTGAGCAGAAGCTCTACACCTGGTGGAGTTACCGCGCGCGGGATTGGGAAGCGTCGAACCGCGGCCGGCGGCTCGACCATGTCTGGTCGTCGCCAAATCTGGTGCCCAGCTTCTCCGGCTACGAGATCCTGCGCCTGGCGCGCGGCTGGGAGCGCCCGTCGGACCATGTGCCTGTCATCGCGCGGTTCGATCTGGATTAGGTGTGTCGATATTCAGGTGAGGCCTGCCTGACGCTGCGGCCAAACAAATTCAAACGGCGCGCCTCAAGTCCTTGTCTGTGTCAGTGTCCCGAAACTGCTGCGAAGGTAGGCCTTCTGTCTTGTCCGCGTGATCCAGCAGATTGGGATGGTCGCGGTGGCGCGTCGCCAGCATTCGCCGGGCCGCTTCTATGATCTTCGGCGCCGGGACATTGGCGACCAGGCCGGTTGGACTGGCATGGCGGGACTCGATCACGTCCACGTTGTTCGAAAGCGGCCTCCAACGGGCCATGTTGGCGCCGCCGCTGACGATAATCATCGGCGTCATCACCGTGGCCATGAGATGCGCGATACCGCCTTCGGCGCCAATGTAGAGATCGGCAAACTCTCCGAGCGCCAGCAGAACATCACTGACATCGACACCCTCGACCGTGCTGGTATCGAGAAGCCGCAGCTTCGGCACGCGTTGAGCCAGTTCAGCCATGTCCGGGCCGTCACCCGGGGTTTTCACATAGATAAGGTTCGCACCGTCGGCGATCATTCTGTCGGATACCGCGACAACCTGATCCGCGGTCAGTCGCTTGCCGCCGTCACCATGCGCCGCGATAATGATCAACGGAGCATGCTTGCCTTCCACCAGACCCCTGGCCGTCGCCCGCGCGGCCGGGGCGGGTTCCAGCCGGTGATCGAAAGGCAGCCGTCTGCCGGCAAGACGCTCGATGAGGCGGTGGTAGCGCCATGCATTGCGCTCGGGCCGTGCTTCGGGTTTCTGACCGGGGCGCCAGGAAAGTGCGAAGGCCGGAAAGTTGGCTTCATAGGCGATCCCGCGGCCGAGAAGCGAGCCCCAGGTCTGGATCAGCCAACGCCCCGAGATGCGAAAATCGACAACGGCCAACCGCTCCTTGCCCTTACGGTGGCTGGCCACGAGTTGCATCAGCGGCGTCCGGACATTGATGGCATCGACCAGATGGCCGGCATGGCGATTGAGGACATGTTCAAGGGTCGATGGCCCGGTGGTCCCGTAGACGATAAAGCTGTCGGGGAAAGCCGTTCTGGCGGCGCGCAGAGCCGGAATCCGGACCAGTCCGTCGCCGAACGCGTCGTTGCGGGCATACAGGATGATCGTCTCGTACCGAGCTGGCAGCATGCCTCGCTCCCCCGGGAGCCTGGTGGTGGCGGTGCCTGTTAAGCCGCCCGCCTTCGAGGGGTTCTGTAGGATTTCACCTCTGGCCTGTCAACGGAACCTCGGTCCTCGGGTCCGGGTAGCGGGATGACCGAACTGTCGGCTTTTCTCCCACTCGCCCCAGTGGCTGACAAAGGCATTATGAGCCTCGCCCCGTTCCGTCGCCATGAACAGCAGGTCATTTTCGGTAGCGCGTAAAAGCTGGAAGTCTATCTGCGCCTCCGCCTCAGCCGGAGAAGCGCGGCGCCAGCTTTTCGATGCGGCGGATCATCGCCTGGAAATCCTCCAGGATGCGCTGGTGCAACTGCACAGCCACTTCCGGGTATTCCTCCAGGATACGGCGGAACATCTTGCGGCTGAGCCGTATCACTTCCGAATCGATTTCGGCCGACGCGCTGGTCAGCCGGTTGGTGTCGGCGATCAATGCCAGTTCGCTCAGGATCGTGCCGGGGCCCGCCGTGCCTATCGGGATGCGTTCGCCATCATGCTCCCGATAGAGCACGATGCGGCCGCTGACCACGATATAGGCCGAATCGGCCTCGTCCTCCTCGCGGTAAAGCTTGTGGTTGGCACCCAGCCGGGTGTTCTCGGCGCCAAAGGCGAGCAGGCGCAATTGTTCCTGCGTGAAGCCCTCGAAGAGCCTCACGGCGGACAGGATGCGGATGTCGTCATCCAGCGCCATCTAGCTGTGTCCCCGAACGGTCAGTCCAATCCCTCCTTTGCGGGCAGATCCAGAAACCCCCTCCAACTGGATCGTACCCGAAAGCGGCCCCGCCCCGGCCGCTCATTGGATAATGAAATGTTTAAGGAACCAGCTTGTAGCCACCGCTTTCTGTCACAAGAATTTCAGCATTGGAAGGATCGCGCTCGATCTTCTGACGCAGCCGGTAGACATGGGTCTCCAGCGTGTGCGTGGTGACGCCGGAATTGTAGCCCCACACTTCCTCGAGCAGCACGTCGCGCGTCACCACCTTCTGGTCGGCGCGATAGAGATATTTGATGATCGAGGCCTCCTTCTCCGTCAGTCGCACCTTGGCGCCGCGCGGGTCGATCAGCAGTTTCTGGCTGGGCTTGAAGGTGTAGGGCCCAACCGAGAAGGTGGCGTCCTCGCTCTGCTCATGCTGGCGCAATTGCGCGCGGATGCGGGCGAGCAGCACGGCGAAGCGGAACGGCTTCGTCACATAGTCGTTGGCGCCGGCTTCAAGACCAAGAATCGTATCCGAATCGGTATCGTGGCCGGTGAGCATGATGATGGGCGCCTTGTAGCCGCCCTTGCGCAGGATCTTCACCGCTTCGCGGCCATCCATGTCGGGCAGCCCGACATCCATGATGAGCAGATCGATGAGGCCGCCGCGCGCGGCGGCGACACCTTTTGCCGCCGTCGATTCCTGCAGCACGTCGAATTCCTCGTAAAGGGACAATTGCTCGACCAGTGTGGCGCGCAAGTCGTCATCGTCGTCGACGATCAGAATGGTGCGTGAAGTCATGGATCAATCCGTTGTTTTGAAAAGAAAATTCAGTTGACCGCTGCCTGTTTATGCGGAAGCTGACCGGCACAACAGCCGATCACAGTGATTTGTTCCGTGGCACGATCATACAAGAAAAAACACGATCGCAATGCAGCCGGCGCAATTTTGCGAAAAGGGCTGCGCGTGCTCACCGTGCGCGCCAGGCCCGGCCATCCAAGCCAGGGCCTGCTGCAGGCCGGAAAAACGGTGTTTGCCTGCGCGCTGGGGCGGGGCGGTATCTCGGCCGACAAGCGCGAAGGCGACGGCGCGACGCCGCTGGCCTCGATGCGGATCCTATCGGGATATTTCCGGGGAGATCAGTTCTCCGGCGGCCGCAAGACCCGTCTGGCGATGACGGCGATCGGGCCTGATCTGGGCTGGTGCGAAGTGCCTGACGACCGCAACTATAACAGGCCGGTCAAGATTCCCTACGGCGCCAGCCACGAACGCATGCGGCGCGACGACCGGCTCTATGACGCCTGCCTGGTGCTCGACTGGAACCTGGCGCCACGCAGGCGCGGTCGCGGCAGCGCCATCTTTTTCCATCTGGCGCGCCCCGGCTTCACGCCGACGCAAGGCTGTGTGGCCGTGACGGCTCGAACGATGGCGCGGCTTCTGCCGCTGCTGTCGGATCGGACGGTGGTGAGGGTGGTGAGGTAGGGAGTAGGGAGTAGGGAGTAGGGAGTAGGGAGTAGGGAGTAGGGAGTAGGGAGTAGGGGCTACCCCGTCTGCGCTGACTTAATTTTCCCTACTGCCTACTGCCTACTGCCTATTCCCTGACCTTCGCGGCTGCTGCCAGCCGATGTCGAGAAGGCCGAGGCGGCCCATCTCGCGGTCCATGGCACGTGCGATGTCCTTGCGCCTTGCGCCAATGTCGCGCAGTTGCCGATCCGACAGGTCTTCGACGTTCTGGCGTGGGAGATTGATCGCGATCCGGGCGTGGCGCAGCCAGTCAAGGGCCTCGATCAGCCAGGCCGGACGGGGTGTCGATGAATTCAAAACGATGATGGACATGATGTGATCCGTTCTCTCCGGATATCAAATCCGGCTTGATGATGCCTCGATGGCTGGATCATGCCAGATTGAAATCGCTATGAGAAACGAGTAGTTTTCTCTTGATCATCAAGTTTTCTTTGAGGATACCATGGCTCGCCTGCTGCCCGGAACTCGCGCCTTGAGGACGCTGGAAGCAGCGGCCCGGCACCTCAATTTCACCCGTGCCGCCGATGAGCTGGGCCTGACGCCGGCCGCCGTCAGCCACCAGATCAAGGAAATCGAGGATCAGCTCGGGCTGGTGCTGTTTACGCGCACCAGCCGCACCATCCGGCTGACCGAGGCGGGCACGGTGCTGTTCGAGGCCTCGAACGATGCGCTCGACCTGCTTGGCCGCGCCGTTTCACGGGCGCAAAAGCTGACGCGCGGCACCGCGCTGCTGAAAGTGACTCTTGATGCACAGTTCGCGTCAAAATGGCTGATGCGGCGCGTCGACGATTTTCGCAAGCATCAGCCCCATATCGAGCTGAGATTCGACATCGCCTATGAAGTGCGGGATTTCGAACTCGACGACATCGATGTCGGCATCCGTTTTGGCGCCGGAAAATACCCGGGCCTTCGCGCCCACCGGCTCTTCGACAACATCCTCATTCCGGTATGCAGCCCGAGCCTGTTGACTTCCGGTCCGCCGTTGCGCGAGCCGCGCGATCTTTTCAATCACACGCTTGCCCATATCGAATGGTCGCGACAAGGCGTGACATGGCCGAACTGGCGCATGTGGATGGCGGCGGCAGGCATCAGCGATTTCGATGACAGCCGGACCGTGGTGTTCAAAAACTCCACCGATGCCGTCCAGGCAGCGCTCGACGGCAATGCCGTCGCACTCGCCGATTTCGCCATGGTGGCGAACGACCTTTCCCAGGGAAGGCTGGTGCAGCCTTTTGAACTCGGCCTGCGGGTGGCACCCGAGTTCGCCTATTTCCTGGTCTATCCCGAGAGTACCGCCGATGATCCGCGTATCATCGCCTTTCGCGAATGGATTCTCGAGGAAGTCGCCAAGACGCGGACCTGAAGGTCGTGGCGTCAGCTTGCCGCAGCGCCGAACCAGCCGATCACGGCGCCGATGATCAGCAGCACACCGAGCCAGTGGCCGCCGTCGATGAGGGTCAGGTCCCAGCCGAAATTCTCGTAGCGATGGTTGACCGAGAGCGTCGTGGCGACGAAGCCAAGCCAAAGCACGAAGCCGAAGACCAGCCCGGCGAGCAATGTCGGCTCGCCGCCGGTCATCGCGCCGACGACTAGGGCCATAATGTAGGCCATGACCAGTTCGGCGATGAAGCTGATGACGAAGGGCAGCGGCGTTTTTTTCATCGTGGCCGGATCAAGCTTGGCGGCTTTCAGCCACGGCTTGCTCAGGCCCATGTACCAGGCGGCGCCGAACAGCCATGCCAAGACAGCGGCGGCGATCACCGCCAGCCAGTTCACTGCTGAAAAATCCATGAGCTTCCCCCTCCAGATGCGGATGTGATGGAACGCCTGTTCGGCGATGGCGTCAAGCAAACCGCCAGACCGTCGTGCGCTTGACCAGCGAATCCTCCAATGCCCGCGTGACGGCCACCTCATAGATCGCAAGGGGTTCCAGCCCGGACTTCGGCATATACGACCGGCCGGGGTCGCCGACGAGTATCTCGGCGCCGCGCGCCTTCAGGGTTGAGAACCACGGCATCAGCCGGTCGGCGAAGGATTTGTCGTAGAAAACGTCGCCGGCCAGGATCACGTCCCAACCCGCATCGGTGCCGATGCAGTCCGTGCCGAGGAATTCGATCAAGACATCATTGGCCTCGCCATTCAGCCGGATCGCGGTCGCGCAGAACGGATCGATGTCGGTGGCGATCACCTTGGCAGCACCTGCCTTGGCCGCGGCAATGGCGACAAGGCCGGAGCCGGAGGCGAAGTCGAGGACGCGCTTGCCTCGCACCGTGCCGGGATTGTCCAGGACATAGCGGGCAAGGCCCTGGCCGCCGGCCCAGGCAAACGCCCAGAAGGGCGGCGGCAGGCCGATCTCGACCAGCTCATCCTCGGTCCGCTGCCACAGATCATGCGCCTCGTCGGCAAGATGAAGCAGTATTTCCGGCACATGCGGCGGCGCGATCAGCGCCGTGTTGTCGAGGATGAATTGTTTGGCGCTGTTCGGCGTCAGCGCCGTCACGGAGCAGGCGTCAGGCCGCCCATGCGGCAGACTTCCTTCCATTCGGCCGGCGTCACCGGCTGCACGGAAAGCCGTCCGAGCCGCACCAGCGCCATGTCGGCAAGTTTTGGATTGGCCTTGACCTCTTCCAGCGTTGGCGGGTTGGGCACATCCTGGACGGCGCGGATGTCGACGCATTCCCAACGTGGGTCATTCGACGTGGTGTCGGGATGGGCCAGCGCGCAGACCTCGGCGATGCCGACCACGTTCAGCCCCTCGTTGGAATGATAGAAGAAGCCGAGGTCGCCGATCCGCATCGCCTTCATGTTGTTGCGCGCGGCGTAGTTGCGCACGCCATCCCATTGCGTGCCGGCCTTTCCCTTGGCCTTCAGCGCCTCGAAGGAGAAGACCGAAGGTTCGGATTTGAACAACCAGTAGTTCATGTCTTTGCTCCTCCTTGCGGGTCATCCACCGGCGACCGGGAGTTAAGTAGCCGCCGGCTTGTTGAACGTCCAGTTCCACGGGCGGATTTCGACGCTCTCGAACAGGCCGGCCTTCGCGTACGGGTCGGCGGCCGACAAGGTCTGCGCACCCGCCATGTCGGGCGCCTCGACGACGACGAGGCTGCCGTTGGGCTTGCCTTCGGCGTCAAGGAACGGACCGGCGAAAGCCAGCTTCTTGTCGCCGTTCAGTTCTTCCAGGAAGGCGATATGCTCCGGCCGCGTGTCGAGACGCACCTGCACGCTTCCCGGCTTGTCCTTGCAAATCACAGCAAACAGCATGGTCTCTCTCCTGGTCGTTCGATCAAAATCGTGGGGATCAATCGTTGGTTTCGGTCTTCAGCGGCCGGGTCATCAAGGCCGTCACAGCCTGCCGGATGGTGATGGTGCCGTCCAGTATGGCGGCGACGGCGGCAATGATCGGCGCGTCGATGTTGCGCTCGGTGGCGATGCGGGCAGCGATCGCCGCCGTCGGCACGCCCTCGGCCAGCGGCAATCCGGAAAGCTCCTTGCCTTGTCCGAGCGCCAGCCCATAGGCGAAATTGCGCGACTGGGTCGACGAGCAGGTCAGCAACAGGTCGCCAAGGCCGGAAAGCCCCATCAAGGTCTCGGGCCTGGCGCCGAAGGCGGCACCGATGCGGCGCAGCTCGACAAAGCCGCGCGTCACCATGGCGGCCTGGGCGCTGGCGCCGAGACCGGCGCCGGTGACGGCACCCGCGGCAATGGCGAAGACGTTCTTCAAGGCGCCGCCGATCTCGACGCCGGTCAGGTCGTCGCTCGAATAACAGCGCAGGTTCTCGGCGGAAAAGCGGGCGGCGAGTTCGGCGGCCAAGGCCTCGTCGCGGGCGGCGACCACGACGGCCGTCGGTAGACCGCGCGCAACATCGGTGGCGAAGCTTGGACCCGACAGAGCGGCGACCGGGTTTTGCGGTAGGATTTCTTCGACAATCGCCGACAGCAAGGCGCCGGTATCGCTTTCGATGCCCTTGGCACAGAGAACGAGCGGGATACCGGCCGGTATATGGTCCTTCGCGGCGGCCAGGGTGGCCCGCAGCGACTGCGCCGGCGTCACCGCCAGCACACAATCGGCACCGTCGAGCGCGGCTTGGATGTTGTTCGTCGCCACGATGCCGACCTGGAGCGTAATGCCCGGCAGATAGCGTGGATTTTCGCCGCGGTCGATCGCGGCGACGGTCTCTGGGTCGCGCGCGTAAAGGCGGACGAAATGGCCGGCGCGAAGCATGGCCAGCGCCAAGGCAGTGCCCCAGGCCCCGCCGCCGAGCACGGCAACGCGCCAGCCGGTTGGCGCTGTGTCGTTGCCGCTCATTGCACCCTCGTTCATGCCTTTGCTCCGCGCCGGCCGGAGCCGACCATCGGGGTCGAGATGCTGTCCAGCGGCCAGCGCGAGCGCGGCACGAAATCGAAGCCGTTCTCCTGCGCCATGCCTTCACGCAGCCGCTCGATGCCGGCCCAGGCGATCATCGCCGCATTGTCGGTGCAAAGTTTTAGCGGCGGTGCGATGAAGGTGAAGCCGGACTCGGCGCACTGCCGCTCCAGCATCGCCTTGATCGTGTGGTTGGCGGCGACGCCGCCGGCGACGACCAGCGCTGGTGTCCTGGTGGCGGGAAAAGTCTCCCGAAAGCGCGTCAGCGCGCGAGAAACGCGGTCAGCCAGCGCGTCGGCGACGGCCGCCTGGAACGAGGCGCAGATGTCGGCGACGTCCTGGTCGCTCAAGGGCGCAATGGCGGTCGCCGCCTGGCGCACGGCGGTTTTCAGGCCGGAGAAGGAGAAGTCGGGCTGGGCCGAGCCCTTCATCGGACGTGGAAAGGCAAAGCGCGATGCGTTGCCGGCCTGCGCCGCCTTCTCGACATTCGGTCCGCCGGGATAGGGCAGGTCGAGCATCTTGGCCGTCTTGTCGAAGGCCTCGCCGAGCGCGTCGTCGATGGTGGTTGCCCAGCGCTGATAGTCGCCGACGCCGCGCACGGCGAGGATCTGCGTGTGGCCGCCGGAAACGAGCAGCAGCAGATAGGGGAAATCGAGCCCGTCGGTCAGCCGTGCCGTCAAGGCATGGCCTTCGAGGTGGTTGATGGCGATCAGCGGCTTGTTCGCGGCCGCGGCAATCGCCTTGGCCGTCATCAGCCCGACGATCAGCCCGCCGACCAGACCGGGACCGGCGGTGGCGGCAATCGCATCGATATCGGCCAGCGCCACGCCCGAATCGGCAAGCGCTGCCTCGATAATGCCATCCAGCGCCTCGACATGGGCGCGTGCCGCGATCTCCGGCACGACGCCGCCGAATGCGGCATGTTCCTCGATCTGGCTGAGCACGATGTTGGACAGGATTTTTGGCGCGGCATCGCCGTCCAGCACCACGACACTGGCGGCGGTCTCGTCACAACTCGTCTCAATGCCCAGAACGCGGATCAATTCGTCGCTGTCCCTAAAGATTGTATCATGAGGCTTTCCCCGTTAGGAGAAGCCCGGAAAAGCCTCGCTTGCCGGGGGTTATCACGGACCGCGCGCCATGCAAACAATCTTGAGAATCGGAACACGGGGCAGCCCGCTGGCGCTGGCACAGGCGCATGAAACGCAGGCGCGGTTGATGGCCGCGCACGGCATGCCTGCGGAAGCGCTCGAGGTCGTCGTCATTTCGACCACCGGTGACCGCATCCAGGACCGGCCGCTGTCGGAAGCCGGCGGCAAGGGCTTGTTCACCAAGGAGATCGAGGAGGCGCTGCTGGCGGGCCGGATCGACATCGCCGTGCATTCGTCGAAGGACATGCCGACGCAACTGCCCGACGGTCTCGAACTCTCGGCCTTCCTGCCGCGCGAGGACGCCCGCGATGCCTTTGTCGGCAAGGCCGCTAAGACGATCGCCGAACTGCCGCAGGGAGCGAAAGTCGGCTCGTCGTCGCTGCGGCGGCAGGCGCTGATCCGCCGCATGCGGCCCGATCTCGACGTGGTGATGTTCCGCGGCAATGTGCAGACGCGGCTGCGCAAGCTCGACGAAGGCGTCGCCGCTGGCACCATTCTCGCCTATGCGGGGTTGAAGCGGCTTGGGCTCGAGCATGTCGTCACCGACCTGATGCCGCTCGACATCTTTCCGCCGGCGCCGGGCCAAGGCGCGATCTGCATCGAAACTCGTATCGGCGACCGCGACGTCGAAAAGATGCTGGCGGCCATCCATGATGTTCCGACCGGCCAGGCGCTGGCCTGCGAGCGCGCCTTCCTGGCGGCGCTTGATGGTTCGTGCCGCACGCCGATCGCCGGCTACGCGGCGATCGAGGCCGGAAAACTGTCGTTCGCCGGACTGATCATCTCGCCCGACGGCGTGCAATCGCACACTGTCGAGCTGCAGGGACCGGCGCGGGATGCCGCCCGTGTCGGTGCCGAAGCAGCCCGGACAGTACGGGCCAAGGCCGGCGAAAAGTTCTTCGACGGCTGGCTCTGAAATGCTTCGCATCCTGGTGACGAGACCGGAACCCGGCGCCTCGCGCACAGCGCGGCAGCTTGAGAAGACAGGATTCCAGCCGATCCTTTTGCCCCTGACCGAAACGGTGGCGCTGCCGGTCGATGGCGGAGTGGTTCCACACGATGCCGTCGCCGTGGCCATCACCAGCGCCAATGCCGTGCGCCATGCCCCAAAAGAGCTGATAGCGGTACTCACAGCGTTGCCTTGCCATGCCGTCGGCGAAAGGACGGCGCAAGCCGCGCGCGAAGCAGGGTTTTTGTCGGTCAGCGAAGGCCCGGGCAATGCCGAAGCGCTTGCCGAGAGTCTTGCCGCGGATCACTCGGGCAAGACGATCGTCTATCTCTGTGGACGCGTGCGGTTTCCCGCATTCGAACGGGGGTTGGAGACGGCGGGCGTCCGGGTCCGTGCCGTCGAGACATATGACACATTCGCGGTGAGTTATTCGGACGAGGCCATTGTTGCGCTGTTGTCGGGCGAACCTGTCGATGCGGTGCTGTTCTATTCGGCCAAAGCGGCCGCCGCGCTACAGGTTTTGGCCAGGCGGCCTGCTCTGCAGGGGCTGTTTGAAAAGACATGGTTTTTCGCGCTTTCGGCGCGTATCGCGGCAGCCTTCGGCGATACCGCCCGTGAAAGGCTCCGCATTGCCGCGCAGCCTGACGAGGAAGCGCTGCTGGCACTTTTGCAGGCGCGGCTCTGAGCCGCGTCATCACACCGCCCCTTTTCACCGCTTGGTGATGTGCTAGACCCTTTCTGAACCATCATGCGCCGCAAGGCGTTGAGACGAAGCGAATTGTGCGGAGCCAGGCATGGTCAAGACGCCGAAGGTGCGACACTCGAAAAGCCGCCGCGAGCCGGTGACCATCGATCTGGAGCCGGGCGCCGTTTCACGCGTCGCCGATGAGGGCGCGGCCAGGGCTCAGACAGACGAGGCGAAGGCTGAGGAAGCAGAGAACGCTTCGCAGGCTGAGCTTCCCGAAGAGCCGGTGCATGCCGACCAGACCGACCTCGAGCCCTGGGAGCATGCCGATGCCAAGGCCGAATCGGAGCAGCCAGTGGCGGCGGGCAAGGGCGGCAGCGAGGCTGAGCTCCCCTATCCCGGATCGTCCGACGATCCCGGGTCGTCCGACGTGCCGGCCGACAAAACCAAAGCTTACGACTACAATTTCGAGGACGCATCGGCGAAGCCCCCACGGACCGGCGGCGACAAAGCCAAAACCGAGACACGGGACGAGAGAACGGCGCCGCCCCCGGCAAAGCGTGGCGGCTTCAACGGCATCGCCGCCGGCCTGCTCGGCGGCGTCATCGCGCTGGTTGGCGCCGGCGGGCTGCAATTTGCAGGCCTGCTCGGCGCGCCGGGCTCGGGCTCCAGTGTCTCGCTCGAGGGCGTCAATGGCGAGATCGCTTCGCTGAAGAGCGAAATCGCCGGTTTGAAGGAAGCTGGCGGCAACAGCGATGCGGCGGCCAAGGTGGTCGGGCTGTCCTCGGGCCTGGAGCAGGTCAAGGCCGATGTGGCGGCGCTGAAATCGGCGGTCGAAAAAGGTGGAGCAGGCGACACCGCCGGGCTCGCCGCACTGGGGGACAAGATCAAGCAGATCGAAACGGCGGTCGCGGCCCTTGGTAAGACAGGCGGCACGGCGCCGGTCGATCTCGGCCCGCTCAACGAAAAACTGGCTGGTCTCGACGCGCAGGTGAAATCCGCCGGCGAGGCGACGACGGCGCAGGATGGCCGGCTGACCGCACTGGAGCAGTCGGTGTCGCAGCTGGCCGGCAAGGTCGAGGCGGCGGCAGGACAGCCGAAGATCGCGCTCGCCATCGCCGCGTCGGCGCTCAAGGCAGCGCTTGACCGTGGCGCGCCGTTCTCGGCCGAACTCGAAACCTTTGCCGCGATTTCTCCAGACGCGCCGCAGCTTGCGACCTTGCGCCCCTACGCCGAAAAGGGCGTTCCGACCCGCGCCGAGATCGCATCGCAAGCGGATGCCGCCGCCAATGACATGGTCGGCGCGGCGACCCCTGTCGATGAGAGTGCCGGCTTCCTGCAGAACCTTTTGTCGAGCGCCGAATCGCTGGTCAAGGTCAGGCCAATCGGCGCTGTCGAAGGTGCTGGGGTGCCCGAAATCGTCGCGCGTATGGAGGCGGCGGTCAAACAGGGTGACTACGTCAAGGCACTCACTGAATACGACACGCTGCCGCAAGCCGCCAAGGCTGCAGGCGCCGACTTTGCCGGCAAACTGAAAGCGCGCGTCGAGATCGAAACCCAGGTCGACGCGCTGATTTCGGGCGCGATGAAGGCATGAGGGCAACACGATGATCCGCCTGCTCGCCTTCCTCGTCGTCGTCTTCGCGCTCGGACTGGGCTTTGCCTGGCTGGCCGACCGGCCGGGCGACATGGTCATCACCTTCAGCGGCTATCAATACCAGGTCAGCCTGATGGTGGCGGCGGTGGCCGTCGTTGCCGTCGTCGCCGCGGTGATGATCCTGTGGTGGCTGCTCAAGTCGCTGTGGAACAGCCCCTACACCATCTCGCGTTATTTCCGTGTCCGCCGCCGCGACCGCGGCTATCAGGCGCTGTCGACCGGCATGATCGCCGCTGGCGCCGGTGACGGCGCGCTGGCCCGCAAGAAGACCAAGGAAGCGGCCAAGCTGATCCGTTCCGACCAGGAGCCGCTGATCCATCTGCTGGAGGCGCAGGCGTCGCTGCTCGAGGGCGATCACGAGGGCGCGCGGCAAAAATTCGAGAGCATGCTCGACGATCCCGAAATGCGGTTGCTCGGCTTGCGCGGGCTCTATCTCGAAGCCGAACGGCTCGGTGATCGCAACGCCGCCAGGCACTATGCCGGCCGCGCCGCGGTAATGGCGCCGCAGCTGGCCTGGGCCGCCGAATCGACGCTTGAAGAGCTGGCGGCGCGCGGTGACTGGGACGGTGCCTTGAAACTGGTCGACGCGCAGAAGGCGACACGCCAGATCGAGCGCGAAGCCGCCAACCGCCGCCGCGCCGTGCTGTTGACCGCCAAGGCGCAGGCGCTCGCCGACACCGATCCCACCGCCGCCAGAACCGCGGCGATCGAGGCCAACCGGCTGCGGCCAGACTTCGCGCCCGCCGCCGTTGCCGCCGCTGCGGCGTTGTTCAAGCAGAACGACGTGCGCAAGGGCTCAAAGATCCTCGAGGCGGCGTGGAAGGCCGAGCCGCAGCCGGAGATCGCCGAGCTCTATACCCACGCAAGGCCTGGTGACGCCGTGCTCGACCGCCTCAACCGGGCGAAGAAGCTGCAGGAGATGAAGAAGAACCACGCCGAATCATCGATGACAGTGGCGCGCGCCGCACTCGACGCGCAGGACTTCTCAACCGCCCGCCGCGAGGCGGAGGCCGCGATCAGGATGGACCGCCGCGAGGGCGCCTATCTGCTGCTCGCCGACATCGAGGAGGCCGAGACCGGCGACCAGGGTAAGGTGCGGCAGCTGCTGTCGAGGGCGGTGCGGGCCCCGCGCGATCCGGCCTGGGTCGCCGACGGCGTGGTGTCCGAGCGCTGGGCGCCGGTATCGCCGATCACCGGTCGGCTCGACGCCTTCGAGTGGCGCGCGCCGATGGAGCGGCTCGGCCAGCTGATCGACAGCCATGAGGATGCACCAGCCAGCGCGGTGCCGGTCATTGAAGCACTGGCAACGCCGACGAGTGAAAAAAGGCCGGTCGAGGTGATCGATGACGCCGGTCAGGGCGAGGTGGCGGGCAAGGACGCCGAGAGCCACGAGGATCATGTCAGGCCGATCACGGCGGCGGCCTTCGCCGCGGTGCCGACCGATGCCGAGGGCGTCGATCCGGCCGAGGAGCATGCGCGGCTGCCGGACGATCCCGGCGTCGATCCGGACGAGGAAGCGGAAAAATCGTCGCGCCGGTTTCGGTTGTTTTGAATTGGGCCGGCCGTCAAGCCCCCCTCTGACTCAAGAAGATAGAGCATGATGTCTGGACAAACGGGTCCCGTTTGTCCGAGAAAACCGCTTCACACTTTTCGGCATCATGCTCTGAGGAATGGATCTATGTTTGAACGCGTTCTGTCATTTCTCAGGGATTTGCCGGCCGGCACTACCGCGCAGGCCAGCACGGACGATCCGCGCATCGCTGCATCGGCGCTTCTCTACCATGTGATGAACGCCGATGGCGTGCGCCAGGATGTCGAATGGGAGCGGTTCAAGGCGGTGCTGGCGCAGAGCTATTCGATCAGCGGCGCCGAACTCGAAGCGCTTGTCGCCGCCGGTGAGCGGGCCGACAATGAGGCGATCGATCTCTATGCCTTCACCAGTGTCTTGAAGCGCCATCTCGATGCCGATGCGCGCAAGGCTTTCATCGGCCTGATGTGGGAGATCGTCTATGCCGATGGCGAGTTGCACGAACTGGAGGACAACACGGTCTGGCGCGTCGCCGAGCTGATCGGCGTCGAACGCCGCGACCGTGTCGAGGCGCGCCGCAAGGCGGCCGCACTTGCACCTGGCGCCACCGGAACATCAAGCGACGAATAGGTTTTCGCCTTCCCATGCCGCGCCAAACGAGTTCGAAGCCAAAGATCCTGATCGTGCTGCATCAGGAGAATTCGAGCCCCGGACGCGTCGGCCACATGCTTTTGGAAGAGGGTTTTGACCTCGACGTCCGACGTCCGCCGCTGGGCGACACTTTGCCGGATACGCTGGATGGTCACGCCGGCACGGTGGTGTTCGGCGGGCCTATGAGTGCCAATGACGAGGATGAATTCGTCCGCCGCGAGACCAGTTGGCTGGAAATACCGCTGAGGGAGAACCGGCCGTGCCTCGGCATCTGCCTTGGCGCGCAGATGCTGGTCAACCATCTCGGCGGCAAGGTCGAGGGTCACGGCGAAGGGCTGGTCGAGATCGGATGGTACCCGCTGAAGGCGACCGAAGCCGGCAGGGAGCTGATGCATTGGCCGGAGATGGTCTATCAGTTTCACCGTGAGGGCTTTTCGCTGCCCAGGGACGCGACGCTGCTGGCGACGGCCGAGACCTATCCCAACCAGGCCTTCCGCTATGGCGACAATGCCTGGGGCATCCAGTTCCATGGCGAGCTGACCAGGGTGATGATGCAGCGCTGGGTGGTGCGCGGCGCGCATCGCTTCGAGCTGCCGGGCGCGCAGCCCGGCCGCGATCATCTCGGCGGCCGGCTGATCTGGGACATGCATCTCAAGCGATGGCTGGACGAGTTCCTGCGGCTGATTTTCGGCAAGCCGGCCGCTCGATAAGGCGGGTCAATTGCGCCCGCTGAGATGGCGCACCCTGCGTAGTTGAGGGAACAACACCACCCACAATCCGGCGACGGCGATCGCACCGACGCCGCCGACCACGACAGCCGGTACCGTGCCGATCAGTGCCGCCATCGTGCCGGCGCGGAATTCGCCCAGTTCGTTAGAAGCGCCGACGAAGACCTGGTTGACGGCGTTGACGCGACCACGCACATGGTCGGGCGTCCACAGCTGGATCAGGGTCTCCCGGATGTAAACGCTGAACATGTCGGTGGCGCCAAGGAAGGCGAGGGCGACGATCGACAGCCAGGTGATGGTCGACAGGCCGAACAGCACGGTAAAGGCGCCGAACGCGGCGACAAAGCCGAGCATGATCATGCCGGCGTGGTTGCGGATCGGATGGCCGGCCAGCCAGATGGCGACGCAGATGGCGCCGACGCCCGGTGCCGAGCGCAGAAGGCCGAGACCCCAGGGGCCGAGCTGGAGGATGTCGCGCGCGTAGACAGGCAGCAGCGCCGAGGCGCCGGACAGGAGCACGGCGAACAGATCGAGCGAGATGGCGCCCAGCACGATCTTCTCGCTCCAGATGTAGCTGAATCCCCCGAAAAGGTTCTGCATCGTCGGCTTTTCGGTCTCCGTGCGTTGCGACGGCTTCGGGATGGTGAAGATCAGCAGCCCGGACACGAGCATCAGGACGGCGGCCGTGCCGTAGGCCACTTCCGGCGACACGCCGTAGAGCAGGCCGCCAGCAACCGGTCCGACGATGGTCGCCGTCTGCCAGGCCGATGAATTCCAGGCGATGGCATTGGCGAAATCCTCAGGCGGCACCAGATTGGCGAACAGCGAGGCGGAGGCCGGACCGAAGAAGGCGCGGGCGACGCCAAACATGGCAAGTACGGCGAAGATCGGCAGCGGCCCGCTGACGCCGCGCAGCGTCAGAAGCAGCAGCGTCAGCGCGCAGATCGCTTCCAGCACCACCGCCAGCGCCATGATCAGCCGCCGCCCGAAGCGGTCGGCGACGACGCCGGTGACCAGCACCAGCAGCAGCGAAGGCAGGAACTGGACGATGCCGACCAGGCCGAGATCGAGCGGGTTCCGGGTCAGGTCGTACATCTGCCAGCCGACAGCGACGGACACGATCATGGTGGCGAAGGTGGTGAGGAAACGCGCCGCCCAATAGCTCAGGAAGGAGCGATGGCGGAACGCGGCATAGCGCTGGTCGGGCAATATCTGTTCGGTTGTCATGGATTTAAGAGGCCCGTTGCGATGGCATTGGAGCGACGTGCGTCCAATTGGACGCACAAAATACGCTCCAACACTTGTTAGCTTTCGCATCGTGGCGGGGGCACTTCCACGATGGGCGCTGGTCCGGCTGGCGGAACTGTTTGTCCAGATTCGATGCGGATATGCGTTAAAATCGGTGCTGGATCAAGGAATTTTCAACCTGATCCATCGATCGCATGGGGAGCTTACTGCTTCAGCGCGGCGGAGATTGCGTCGAGGCCGCCGCGTAGTTCGGCTTCCGTCGGCCAGCCAAAGCCGACGCGGAAGAAGCGCTTCTCCATCTCGAACCAGTGGCCGGGCCCGACATACGTGCCGTGGTTCTCGAGCAGGTTTACATAGAACCGGTCGAGGTCGAAACCGCGATCGACATTCAGGCGGGGGAAACCGACGACACCACCTTCGGGCCGCACCCAGTCTACCAGTGGCTCGCGGTCGATCCAGGCCTGGACGATGTCGCGGCGCTTCGCCATTTCGGGCAGCAGCGTCGCCAGGAAGATATCCCGGCGCTCAAGCACGCCGCGTGCGATGCCTTCGTCGATGACGCTGCCGCAGATGCCGATCTGCTCCTTGGCGGCGAGGAACTTTTCCTGAAGCTCCGCATCCCTGGTGATCAGCCAGCCGATGCGGATGCCGGGAATGCCGAAGGACTTGGACAGTGACGAGACGCTGATCGCCTTCCGGCTCAGCGATGCCGCCGACGGCAGCCGCTTGCCATAGGAGAGGTCGCGGTAGGTCTCGTCGACCAGCAGATGGCAGTTGCTGCTTTCGGCGAGCGCCACCAGCGCATCGAGATCGGTCCGGCTCATCATCGTGCCGGTCGGATTGTGCGGGCAGGTGACGCTGATCAGCCTGGTGTTCGGCTGCATCGCCGCCTTGACGCGCTCGACATCGATGGCGAAGTCTTCCTCGAAGGCCAGGTCGACAAAGCCGATGGCGCAGCCGATCGCCCTTGGGGTTTCGATGTTGGTGGCGTAGTTGGGCCTGATGACGACGAGATGGTCGTTCGCCGACAGAAGCGAGGTCGAGATGATGAACAGCGCGCCTGCGGCACCGGCGGTGACCAGGACATCATCAGGCGAGATGCCGGCGTCCTGCGCCGCAATCAGCGCGCGCAGCTCCTTGTCGCCGCGATGCTCACCATAGAAAAGCGTGAGATCAGGCAGCGACAGGCCGATGTCGGAGAGCTTCTGGTCGGCGATCGAACTTTCGGAGAGATTGTAGCGGATACGGTCGTAGCCGTACTCTTCCGGCGCCTCTTTCTCGATCACCATCCGGGTGTAGTTCATGACTTCCCCCTCAAAGAACCCGTCCGGTTCATCCAAGCCATAAAAACATGAAGCCTGCCAAGGCGATTCGCCGGCAGGCTTCAATCAATCTATTGGCTCAGCGCCGAATTCGGTCCTTGCCTCAGGAGGTCGTTGTCCCAAACCGTTGGACACCCTCGGTCAAGCCCGAGGGCATGCTCTTGGGGGACATGCCTCAGGCTGAAACCTTGGCCTTCCTGCCCTTGACAGGTGCCTTCACGGGGGCGGCCTTGCGGCCGAGACCGATCGATTTCGCCAGCAGCGAGCGCGAGGCGGCATAGTTGGGGGCGACCATCGGATAGTCCGACGGCAAGCCCCATTTGGCGCGGTAGGCGTCCGGCGTCAGGCCGAAATGCACGCCGAGGTGACGCTTCAGCGATTTGAACTTCTTGCCGTCTTCGAGGCAGATGATGTAATCGGGCGTCACCGACTTCTTGGGGTTGACCGCCGGGACCAGCGGAGCAGCCAATGGGGCCACCGGCTTGCCGAGCCCGCTTATCGAGGCGCTGACGCTGGCGATGAGGTCGGGCAAGCCGGAGGCGGGCAAGCGGTTCTTCTCGACGTAAGCGGACACGATGTGAGCGGTAAGCTCGAGCAGGTCGATGTCTTTACGGGCGCTGTTGCTATCGTCGGTCACTCTATCTCTCCGTCTAAAGCGAATGACCTGAAAATCGGATTCGATTCCCGGAAAGGATCATGCGCAAAATCAAAATGCTAAAGCGTCCTTTGTGCATCCACGGGACGGGCAGCGTTGTTGTGGCGCGGAATTCCTAGTCGGGGAATCTGCGCAATGCAATGACTTGGCGTCATATCACACGTTATTTTGAACAACTATATTAAACAATAACAATATCAGACTATCAGCGCCTTGTCGCGCCACAATCGAAATCCGCCCTCGAAGGCGCGTGTGTTGTCGCCGCGCCTGGAGTCGGCGGGCAATTCATCGAGCTTGTCGACATTGCCGCCGCCAATGACGGCATAGTCAGGCTGCATCGCGGCACGGAGCCGGTCGACGACGTCGAAGACATATCGGCGCCATTTCTTCTTGCCGCGCTTTACCAGGCCGCGTTCGCCGACCGGGCCCGGGATAGCCCCATCGAGATGACGTCATAGGACAGGCCCCCGGCGAGTTCTTGACCGCATCGATCATCTGCCGAGGCGTCAGGTCCGGCCCGGAGCCGGCGCGGCGCTCCTCGCCGCCGGCGCTTGGTGAGGATCTTGACGTGCGAGCCGCCAATATCGATCGAAAGCACGATCTTTTCAGGGCCTGACTTCTCAGGACCCGATGCCGGTTGTTTCACCGCCTTGGCCATCATGTCACCCTCTCACTTTACCGGATCGATCCAGCCGTTGGGCGGCCCGAACCCGGCCATGACGTCCGCGGGACCCCATGTGCCCGGCTCGTAGAGATGCGGTGGCGTGGTGTCGCCAAGCACCGGGCCGACGATGCGCCAGGCCAGTTCGCTGGCATCCTGGCGGGTGAACAACTGACCGTTGCCGTTCATGGCGTCGCCGATCAACCGCTCATAGGGCGGCATGTCGCCCTTACTGTCGTCGAGCGCCGTCAACTCAACCTGCTCGCCGATCATGTCGTCGCCCGGCGCCTTGCGCTGGGCGCCGATGGCGATCACCACTTGCGGATCGATACGGAAGCGGACGTAGTTCTGGTCAGCGGGCTTGATCGGGTCGAAGACGTCGAGCGGCGGCCGCTTCAGCCGCACCACCACTTCGGTGACATGCACCGGCATGTTCTTGCCGGCGCGGATGAAGAACGGCACGTCCTGCCAGCGCCAGGTGTCGACGAAGAAACGCACCGCCGCGAAGGTCTCGACCGGCGAGTTCGGCGCCACGCCCGGTTCAGTGAGATAGCCGGTGAACTGGCCGCGCACGACATCGTCCCTGGTCAGCGTGCGGATGGCGCGCAGCACCTGCACCTTCTCGTCGATCAGGTCGTCGGCGGAACGGCCGACGGGCGGCTCCATGGCAAGCAGCAACAGGATGTTGAGCAGATGGTTCTCGATGACGTCCCTGATGCAGCCGACATCGTCATAGAAGCGACCACGACCCTCGACGCCGAAATCCTCGGCCATGGTGATCTGCACGCTCTCGACGAAATTGCGGTTCCAGATCGGCTCAAGGAAGGAATTGGCGAAGCGGAAATAGAGCAGGTTCTGGATCGCTTCCTTGCCGAGATAGTGGTCGATGCGAAAGATCGACTGTTCGTCGAACACCAGATGCAGAACCCGGTTCAGCCAGCGTGCCGATTGCAGATCATGGCCGAAAGGCTTTTCCACCATCAGCCGCGCGCCCTGGGCCGTGCCCGATTGCTCCAGCCCCTGGACGACGATCTCGAACATGGTCGGCGGCACCGCCATGTAGTGCAGCGGCCGCTGCGCCGTGCCGAGCGCGCTTTTCAGCTTCTCGAAGGTCGCTCCATCGCGGTAGTCGCCGCTGACATAGCGCAGTTGCGAGGCGAACTGTGCGAACACCTTCTCGTCGATCTTGCCGAGCGCATTGACGATGCCGTCGCGGGCACGGGCGTGCAATTGCTTGATGTCCCAGGCGTCGAAGGCGACGCCGATCACCGGCTCGGTGAGCGTGCCCTTGGCGACCATCTGATAAAGCGCTGGAAATATCTTCTTGTGGGCAAGGTCGCCGGTCGCTCCAAAAAGCACCAGCGTGTCGGAGCGTTCCTGGCTCATGCGTGTCTCCCCCGCCGCCGTCACTTGCCGGCCTTTTCGACATGGCCGCCAAAGGCATAGCGCATTGCGGACAACAGCTTGTCGGCGAATTCGGATTCGCCTTGTGAGGAGAAGCGGTCGAACAGGGCCGAGGACAGAACCGGCGCCGGCACGCCGGTGTCGATCGCCGCCTTCAGCGTCCAGCGGCCTTCGCCGGAATCCGAGACGCGACCGCCGAAATTCGCCAGGCCCGGATCGCTCTTCAATGCGCCGGCCGTCAGGTCGAGCAGCCAGGAGCCGATGACGCTGCCATGCCGCCAGACCTCGGCCACCTGGGGAAGGTCGATATCGAACTGGTAGTATTGCGGGTTTTCCAGCGGGCTGGTCTCGGCGTCCGCCGTTCGTTGCCGCTTGCCGGCATTGGCCGACTTCAGGATGTTCATGCCTTCGGCATAGGCGGCCATGACGCCATATTCGATGCCGTTGTGCACCATCTTGACGAAGTGGCCGGCGCCGCTCGGTCCGCAATGCAGATAGCCAAAGGCCGCGGTCCCGGCATCCTTGGGCGGATTGGAGCCGGCGTCGGCGCCCGGCGCCAGCGTGGCGAAGACCGAATCGAGATGTTGCACCGCCACATCGGGACCGCCGATCATCAGGCAGTAGCCACGCTCCAGTCCCCAGACACCGCCGCTGGTGCCGACATCGACAAGATGGATACCCTTGCCAGCCAGCTTCGCGGCCTGGTCGACGGCGTCGTGATAGTAGGAATTGCCGCCGTCGATGAGGATGTCGCCGGGCTCCATCAGCGCCGCCACCTGATCGATGATCCTGCCGGTGATGGCCGCCGGCAGCATCAGCCACACACAACGCGGCTTGGCGAGCTTGCCGACGAATTCTTCCAGTGAGGCCGCCCCTAGCGCGCCGTCGGTCACCAGAGCCGCGACGCTGGTGGGATTGATGTCGTAGACGACGCATTCATGGCCGTCGCGCATCAGGCGCCGGACCATGTTGGCGCCCATCCGGCCCAGTCCCATCATTCCGATCTGCATGGTGTCGTCCCTGTTTCCTAAGAGATTTGCGGGGTTTATCGAGGAAGGATCGCCTGGCTATTCCTGGGCGCCCGATATGACGGAGAAGTCGACATTCTCCCAATCGCCGGTCCCGGGCCAGAAAAAAGTGAAGATCAGCGTGCTTCCCTGCGGGAGGCTGGCCAAGTGACGTTTCGACGCCACTCGTGGCGCTCGGCGTCCATCGTGCCGGAATTCCCGGGGCGCCGGAGCAATGGTTGGCGTCCAAGTCACTGGCATTCTGTGTCGGTCTCCTGACCCGTCTCCCTAGACCAGGACGCGAAACCTTTTCAATCACCGCACCGCAAGTTGATCGGGCTCCGCCAGCCCAGCCGTCGTTGACAGCGGTGCCGGCATGCGTCCACTATTTCCCTGCACGGGAGGATCGTGAAAGCCATGCCGGAGGTGTCCCTGGTCCTGATCGACCGGCTGTTGGCGATTTCGCGGGCGCTTGCCGGCCATATCGATCCCGGCACGGCGTTCCGCGCGACAGCAATCGAGATCGGCTCGCTCATTCCGCACGACCACATGGATCTGGCGGTGCTGTCGCACGACGGCCGCCGCCACGCCTGTTATGAAGCCGGCTTCCACACCAGCTGGAGCGAGCTTGCCCAGCATCCGCTGCCGACCGAAGTCAGCCCGATACGCTCCGTGCTGTGGGGCGAGGTGCCCTATCTGCTCGCCGATGATGCGCTGCGCGACGAGCGCTTCCATTTCGCCACCGCCATCGATGGGCCGATCTTCGCCGCCCGATTGCGCAGCCGCATCGTCGTGCCGCTCAGGGCACGCGGCGGCATCATCGGCGCGCTCAACATCAGCCGGCATGAGATCGATTGCTACACGCTTGCCGATGTCGCCGTTGCCCAGCAATGCGCGGATCTGATCGCGCCCTATATCTTCGCGCTGATCCAGACCGAGGAGGCGCGCCGTGCGATGCTGGCCGAGAGCGAGGCGCGCAACCGCGTCGAACTGCTGCGGGTCGGCGCCTCGCAATTGACCGAAGGCATGGAGCGCGAACGCCGGCGCATGGCCATGGACCTGCACGACCAGACGCTCGCCGACCTCGCCCGGATCGCGCGCCAGCTTTCGGCCTTGCGTGGCCAGGGCGTGGCGCGGGCAGCGCAGCTTGCCGATCTCGAGCAGGAGGTCGCCGGTTGCCTGACGGAACTGCGCCACATCGTCGACGACATGCGGCCGAGCGTGCTTGAACTGTTCGGCCTGCGGGATGCGGTCGAGGCGCACCTCAACCGCAGCGTCGCCAGAGCCAAGCCGCCGATCGCCGTGCGTATCGCCGATACCAGCGACGGCGGTGCCGACAGCCTGCCCGAGCCTGTCCGCACCGCGCTCTACCGGATCGTGCAGGAAGCGATCAACAATGCCGTTCGCCATGCCGCGCCGCACCGCATCGATGTGCTGCTGGCGTCGACAACGAGCGTGCTTCGGGTCATCGTCACCGATGACGGCCAGGGATGCGGCGCTATCGATCCGGCGGCCCATGGCGGCATCGGCCATATGCACACGCGGGCCGCCCTTATCGGGGCACGGCTGAGAATCGGCCAGGCCAGCCGCAAGAGCGGCGGCACGCGTGTCGTCGTCGAGATCGACCGCCAGCCGTTGCCAGAATTGGCCATGACGGCGGCTGCAACAATACCCGGCGAGCTCGCCGTGTCGGAGGCCATGTGATGCTTGTGATGATCGCCGAGAATGACGGGCTGCACCGCACCTTCGCGCGCCGGACCGTCGAGCAATTGTGGCCCGGCGACGTCGAGGTGATCGAAGCGAGCGACGGCGAGGACGCCATCAACCTGGCGGCCGAGCGTGAGCCGCCGCATGTCGTGCTCGACCTGCAGATGCCGAAGGCGACCGGGATCGAGGTCGCCAGGGCGATCTGGAACCGCCGCGCCGGCACGCACATCCTGTTTTGGTCCAATTTCGCCGACGAGGCCTACGTGCGCGGCGTGGCGCGTATCGTGCCGCCCGGTTCGGTCTATGGCTATGTGCTCAAATCGGCGACGGAGGAAGGCATGCGCTCTGCCTTGCGCGGCGTTTTCCGCGATGGCCACTGCATCATCGACCGCGAGATCCGTGGCATCCAGCACCGCGTGCAGGATAGGTTCGAGGGTATCACGGACGGCGAATATGAAAGCCTGATCGACATCGCGCTCGGCCTGACCGACCGGGCGATCGCGGCACGCCGCGGCCTGTCGATCCGCGGCGCCCAGAGCCGCATCAAGCATGTCTACGACAAGCTCGGCATCGTGCCGGCGGAGGACGGCGCCAGCGATGCCTCCGTGTTCAACTCTCGGACGCGGGCGATCTATCTCGCGATGGCACGCGGCCTGATCAACATCGACGCGCTGCGTCGCGAGCAGGACCGGCTCGACGCCTGGCTGGCGAAGCAAGAGTAGGCCTTCCCCTACACGCCTCACCTCACGGCTGGGAGTCCGCACCAGATTCCGATCCAATTCCTGAACCAGCGGCGCGCCAGACCGGAACATCGGAAGGTCTGGTGCATTGCTAATGAACGCCGTTCCAACCCACTGCCCGCGGACCCGAAGTGCGACCCTCAATCACAAATTCGTGGCACTTGGTGCGTGAAAGCGTAGCCGGCTTCATCAACGACAATGCTCTTAGTCATGGTGCCGCGATGGCTTTCTATGCCGCCACCTCGCTGGCGCCGATTTTGCTGATCGTGGTTGCTGTCGCTGGTCTCGTCTTCGGTCATGACGCCGCGCAACTGGCTTTGTCGGCCCAGATCTCCGGGCTGATGGGGCCGGAAAGCGCCGATCTCCTCCAGGCTGCGCTGGAAAATGCATCCAGCAAGCTGTACGGGACCTGGGCCGCGGTCATCGGGCTCGTCACCTTGTTGGTGGCCGCGTCTGGCGTCTTTGGTGAAATGCAGCAGTCGTTGAACACAATCTGGAAGGTTGAACCACAGGGCAACTCCTTGTCGCGTCTGGTGCGGGCACGAGCCGCCAGTCTGGGGTTGGTGGCCGCGCTCGGGTTCCTGTTGCTGGTCTCTCTCATAGCAAGCGCCGCGATTTCGGCGCTGGGCGACTTTATCAACGTCCATCTGCCGTTCGGAACGATCATACTCGGCGCGATCAACGGCGTCGTTTCGTTTGCCCTGATCTCCCTGATGTTCGCCGCCATTTACAAAGTTTTGCCCGATCGAACCCTGGAATGGCGCGATGTAGGGATCGGTGCTGTTGTGACGGCTGCCCTGTTCACGTTGGGAAAATCGCTGGTCGGCTGGTATATCGGAACCAGCGCGATTGCGTCCTCGTATGGCGCCGCCGGTGGACTGCTCGTCATACTGCTCTGGGTTTACTACTCATCGGAAATCTTCCTTCTCGGCGCCGAGTTCACGCGCGCCTATTCAGTTCGGCACGGCAGCAGGTCCGATCTGAAGGCCTTGGTTCACAGTGCTTTACCCGCGCGGCGCGACGCGTTTCGCGCAGGGCAAAAGTCCAACTCTGCTGGCGTGGTCGCGCTCGTGGCGGTGGCGTGCGCGAGCGCAACATTGACCGCGTTTTTGCTGGGTGTTCGCCGGCCCTAGTCCGACGTCGCCGCGTCGCAACCCGATTTGACAAGGTGTTCGCCAATTCTATCGGGCTTATTGCCGCTATCGCTACGCCGCAATTGGGCCCTTTGCGACTGTGCAAACGCACAGTCGGCCGTGCGCTTTGACCCGTATCGCCATGCCGGCACCGCAACTACGCTCGACCCATAAAAAGACCATATCGGGAGAGCGCTCATGTCATTCGTCGCCATGCGGGTTCGAACGACTGTCGGCGCCGCCGGGAGCCAGTGATGTCGGTTTCGGCGCGCGCCCGCCATTCCGGCTTCGACGATGTCGTTGGCGATGCAGCGATCGAAACGCTGGCGAGCGGCTTCGGCTTCCTCGAAGGGCCGGCCTGGCACCCCTACGAGAAATGGCTGGTCTTCTCGGACATTCCGGAAAGCCGCATGTATCGCCGTGGCGTGGCGGGCGAGATCGAGCTGTTCCGCGAGCCGAGCCACAAGGCCAACGGCAACACGTTGGACCGCCACGGGCGGCTGGTCACCTGTGAGCACGCGACGAGCCGCGTGACCCGCGCCGAGGCCAACGGCAGCGTGACGGTGCTTGCCACACACCACAAGGGCAAGCAGCTCAACAGCCCCAACGACATTGTTATTGCCACCGGCGGATCGATCTATTTCACCGATCCGGGCTATGGCCGGGTGGAGTTCTATGGCGTGCCACGCCCTCAGGAACTGCCGTTCCAGGGTGTCTACCGCGTCGATGGGGACGGCGCACAACTGACATTGCTGGCCGACGATTTCGTCCAGCCGAACGGGCTTTGCTTCTCGCTGGACGAGTCGCGGCTGTTCATCAACGACACCGAACGCGGACACATCAGGGTGTTCGGCGTCGAAGCGAATGGCGATCTCAATGGCGGCGCGGTGTGGGCGGTGACCGAGGGCGACGGACCGGGAGCGCCCGACGGCATGAAGATCGACAGTCGCGGCAACCTTTACTGCACCGGGCCCGGCGGCATCCATGTCTTTGACGCGTCGGGCGGCATTCTTGGCGTCATCCGGACGCCCGAAGATTGCGCGAATTTTACCTTCGGCGACGACGACCTTCAAAGCCTCTACATTACCGCGTCGACGTCATTGTACCGGCTCCGGGTGCGCGTGCCGGGATTGAGACTGTTTTGAGCCCGCGACAATTCGTGCTCAAATCAGAGTTGGGAGTGAGGCCGGGGTCAAAGCCGGCGGGAATTGCAGCAGTCAACACATCTGGGAGGATTACGACATGAAGAAACTGTTCGTTCTGGGCGCTCTGGCGGCAATGCTCGCCTCGGGCACGGCGCTGGCCGACACCAGTGGCAAGAAGATCGCCTTTTCCAACAACTATGCCGGCAATTCCTGGCGGCAGGCCATGCTCGACAGCTATGGCATCGTCACCAAGAAGGCGGTCGCCGACAAGATCGTCGGCGCGGCCGACATCTTCACCACCGCCGACAAGGAAGTGCCGACGCAGGCGGCGCAGGTGCAGAACCTGATCCTGCAGGGCTATGACGCGATCGTCATCAACGCCGCCTCGCCGGATGCGCTCAACGGCGCCATCAAGCAGGCCTGCGACGCCGGCATCGTCGTCGTCTCCTTCGACGGCACCGTCACCGAACCTTGCGCCTACCGCGTCGTCGTCGACTTCAAGGACATGGGCAAGCAGGAAGTCGAGCAGATGGCCAAGTTCCAGCCCAAGGGCGGCAACCTGCTGGAAATCCGCGGCCTCGCCGGCACCTCGATCGACGATGCCATTCATGCCGGCATCCTTGAAGGCGTTGCCGCCCATCCCGAGTTCAAGATCGTCGGTTCGGTGACCGGCGACTGGGATCAGACGACGGCGCAGAAGGCGGTGGCGACCATCCTGCCGTCGCTGCCCGAGATCGTCGGCATCGTCGACCAGGGCGGTGACGGCTATGGCGCGGCACAGGCCTTCGCCGCCGCCGGCAAGCCGCGCCCCACCATCATCATGGGCAATCGGCAGGACGAACTGCAGTGGTGGAAGGAACAGAAGGACAAGGACGGCTACCAGACCTGGTCGGCCTCGATCGCGCCCGGCGTGTCGTCGCTCGCCTTCTGGGTGGCGCAGCAGGTGCTCGACGGCCGCACGGACATTCCGCACGATCTGCTGGTGCCGTATCTGGCCTTCACCCAAGACGATTTCGAGGCCGAGCTGCCGAAGATCCCCAAGGGTGGCGTTGCCAGCCACGAATACACGCAGGAAGATGCAATCGCGGCCATCAAAGCCAACATCAAGTGAGCATCACGGCAGCGTTGCCGTCCGTATCGCCGAGCGGATATCGTTGAGCATGCCTGAAGGGAACGCTGACATCATCAGACTGAACGGCGCCGAAAAGCATTTCGGCGCCGTTCGCGCACTGGGCGGCGTCGATTTTCGCGTCGGGCCCGGTGAATGCGTCGGTCTCGTCGGCCACAATGGCGCCGGCAAATCGACGCTGATGCACATGGTGGCGGGCACGCTGGTGCCCGACAGCGGGCAGATCGGCGTGCATGGCGGCACCGAGGACAACTACTCGGTGTCGCGGGCGCAGCAGCTCGGCATACGCTGCGTGTTCCAGGAGCTGTCGCTGTGCCCCAATCTCAGCGTCGCCGAGAACACGCGCATCAACCATGCTTCGCTGCGCGGGCTCGGCTGGCGGCGCAAGGCGGCGGATCTGATCGCGGCCAAGCTCGACGAGATTTTTCCGGGCCACAGCATTTCGCCGTCGGACATTGTCGGCGATCTCTCCATTGGCCGACGCCAGATGGTCGAGGTGGCGCGCGCGTTCACGGTCACTCAGGATCGGCTTGACCTCGTCATCCTCGACGAGCCGACATCGTCGTTGGACGCGCATACGGCTGGCCAGCTGCTGGCCTTCGTGCGCCGCTTCGTCGCCGGCGGCAAAAGCTGCATCCTGATTTCGCATGTGCTGGGCGAGGTGCTGCGCAACGCCGACCGCATCGTGGTGATGCGCGACGGCAAGGTGGTTGTCGCAGACGCCGCCAGTGCCTTCGACCGCGACCGGCTGGTGACGGCGATGGGCGGAGCGGAAGCGCGCCAGAAGATCGCCGCCGAAATCGCTGCCGCCAAGATCGGCGCCAGCCCGCTGCGGGTTCGGGCGCGGCCCGCCGCGCAGAAGGACGGTACCGACCTTGTCGCTTGCGCCGGCGAGATCATCGGCCTTGCCGGGCTGGCCGGCCATGGCCAGACCGATCTGCTGCTGGCGATCTTCGCGGCGGCGTCGCGCGCCCGGACCGGCATCGAGGTGACGGCACCGGTGGCACTGGTCGCCGGCGACCGCCAGGCGGACGGCATTTTTCCGCAATGGTCGATCGCGCAAAACATCGGCATCCGCTCGCTGGCGCGCCTGCGCAACGGGCTGTTGATCTCGCCGCAGCGCGAGGCGGAGCTTGCTGCATATTGGCAAAAGAAGATCGGCATCCGCACGCCGGACATGAACAACAACATCTTCTCGCTATCGGGCGGCAACCAGCAGAAGGCGTTGTTTGCCCGCGCCCTCGGCTCGGATGCACAGATCGTGCTGATGGACGATCCGATGCGCGGCGTCGACATCGGCACCAAGCTGGAAGTCTACGACCTCGTGCGCGAGGAAGCAGGCCGCGGCCGTACCTTCCTCTGGTACACCACCGAAACCGAAGAGCTCGACAATTGCGACCACATCTATGTTTTCAAGAACAGCCGCATCGTCGCCAATCTGCGCCGCGACGAGTTGACGGAAGAGAAGATCATCCAATCCTCGTTCGGCGATGCGGCCTGAGATGACGGCCGCCAGTCTCGAAACCGCTGCCAGGACTTCCGCCGAGCGTGGCGCGCTGGCCCGCGCCCGCCTGTTGCGCGGGCTGCTGCCGGCGCTGTCGTTGGCACTGGTGCTGCTTGCCATCGCCTGGCTCAACCCGCGCGCCATCAGCTATTTCGGCTTCAGCTTGATGCTCAATTTGGCGATCCCGATCGCGCTGGCGACGATCGCGCAGATGTTCGTCATATCAGGTAACGAGCTCGACCTGTCGATCGGCACTTTCGTCGGCTTCGTCGGCTGCGTCACCGCGACCTGGCTGAAGGACGCGCCGCTCATCGGCGTCGTCATCCTGCTCGGGTCGATCGGCGTCTATGCGCTGCTCGGCGCGCTGATCCATCTGCGCAACCTGCCTTCGATCGTGGTGACGCTCGGCATGAGCTTCGTCTGGCAGGGGTTGGCGATTCTCATTCTGCCCAAACCAGGCGGCAAGGCGCCGGACTGGCTGCTTGGGCTGATGGCGTTCAAGCCGCCTTTCGTGCCGTTCCCGATCATCGCCGCGCTGCTGATCGGGCTCATCGTTCATTTCGGCCTCATGCGCACCTCCTATGGCGTGATCCTGCGCGGCTCGGGCGGCAATCCGGCGGCACTCGGCCGCGCCGGCTGGTCGCTGCTCAAGACCAAGATCGTGCTGTTTTCGTTGGCCGGCCTGTTCGGCGTGCTGTCGGGCATGGCGCTGATCGGCATCACCACCTCGGCCGACGCCAATATCGGCAATGGCTACACGCTGCTGGCGATCGCCGGCGTCATCCTCGGCGGCGGCGAGTTCGTCGGCGGGCGGGTGTCGCCGATCGGCGCGGTAATCGGCGCGCTGACGCTGGCGCTGGCGGCCTCTCCGCTGCTCACCTTCATGCATATCCCACCCGACTGGCAGGTGGCCGCCAACGGCGCCATCCTGATCATCGTGCTGGCGGCGCGGGTGCTGATCAGCCGCAGGGAGAGGTGAGCGATGGCATCGGTGAAATCGCTGCTCAACAAACCCTGGATCTGGTCTTTTCTCGGCGCGCTTCTGGTCTGGCTGGCGACGATCGTCTTCACCGGCGGGTACGGCGGAGGCGGCATGGTCACCGCCGCCCTGTCGCTTGCGGTGTTCACTGTCATCGTCGGTGTCGGGCAGATGTTCGTCATCACGCTCGGCCCGGGCAATGTCGACCTGTCGCTGCCGGCCAATATCGGCCTCGCCAGCGCCGTCGCCATGAAGGTGATGGACGGCAACGACGCCATGATCGCGGTCGGGCTGCTGGCGGCGCTTGCCTGTGGTGCGGCGGTCGGCGCCGTCAACTATCTGCTGATCTGGGCGCTGCGCATTCCGCCGATCATCGCAACGCTGTCGGCCAGCTTCATCATCCAGTCGATCGACATCAGCTATGGGCGCGGGCTGCAGATCAAGCCGCCGCCGGGCTTCGCCGATTTCGCCAACTGGCAGGTGCTGGGCATTCCGGTGCTGGCGATCCTCACCGTGCTGTTCACCATCGGTGCGGCCATCGCCCTGCAGCGCATGATCTATGGCCGCTCGGTGCTGGCGATCGGCCAGAACATCCGTGCCGCGTGGCTCGCCGGCGTCAATGTCGGCCGCATACGCTTCCTAACCTACACGCTGTCGGGCGCGCTCGGCGGCATCGACGGCGCGCTGCTCGCCGGCTATTTCCGCGGCGCCAATGTCGACATCGGCAACGAGTACCTGCTGGCTTCGATCGCCGTCGTCGTCATCGGCGGTACGTCGGTGGCCGGCGGCAAGGCGAATGTCCCCGGTGTCTGGGGCGCGGCGCTGTTCCTGGTGCTTTTGCTGACCATGCTCAACACCTTCGGCGTCAGCGCCGGCGTGCGATTGCTGCTGACAGGGCTGATTATCGTCGGGGTGATTACGGCGGCGGGCGGGCAGAAGGCGCTGCGGTGAGGTGGTGGTGGGATAAACGTCGATGCTGGCGGGACAGCACCCCCCTCTGTCCTGCCGGACATCTCCCCCGCAAGGAGGGAGATTGGCAGCCTTAGCGCCTCGCTCACTCTTACAGCGTTGGAGATTGGCGAAAGCCGAGGCGACGTCCAATCTCCCCCCTTGCGGGGGAGATGCCCGGAAGGGCAGAGGGGGTGTGTGAAGGATCGCTACTTTCGGAGATGATGGCGGCCAGGCACCTCGAACGGCTAATCATTGTGCCAGGCCGGCATCCGGTTCCCATCCGCGCCATGGCGCTGTAAATCCGGCTTGCGCGGCCATGGCTGCTGATTAGTGCTGGGAGGTTTTGCTTGTCCGATTTCCTCAGGATCAACCGCGATGGCGGTGTCGCCATCGTCACCATCGACAATCCGCCGGTCAATGCGCTGAGCTTCCACCTTCGCGAACCGCTGATGCAGGCGCTGGTTGAGCTGCGCGACGATGCGTCGGTTGCTGCCGTCGTCATCGTTTGCGCCGGCCGGACCTTTGTCGCCGGGGCCGACATCACCGAATTCGGCAAGCCGGTGCAGCAGCCCGATCTGCGCGCCATCGTGGCGACACTGGAATCGATCACCAAGTCGACCGTTGCCGCCATTCATGGCACCGCGCTTGGCGGCGGCCTGGAATTGGCGCTCGGGTGCCATTTTCGCGTTGCCGATACCGGCGCCAAGCTCGGCCTGCCGGAGGTGAAGCTTGGTCTCTTGCCAGGCGGCGGCGGCACGGTGCGGCTGCCGCGCCTTGTCGGCGCGCTGAAGGCCTTGAAGATGATCGTTTCCGGTGCCCCGATCAGTGCGACCGAGGCGCATGCCGCCGGTCTGGTCGATGCCGTCTTCGAAGGCGATCTGACCACGCATGCCGTCAACTTTGCCAGGGAGCTAGCCCGCAAGGGTGGCCCCTTCACCCCGGTGCGCGATCGCGATGACGGGCTCAAGGAGACCGACCTGGCGGCTCTCGACGCCGAGGCGGCGGATCTTGCCAGGAAGGCGCGCGGCCTCGATGCGCCGATCGCCTGCGCACTGTCGGTGCGCAATGCCGTCACGCTGCCCTTCGACACGGCGCTGGCGGCGGAGCGCGCGCTGTTCGTGAAACTGGTCGCCAGCGACCAGTCGCGAGCGCAGCGCCATCTGTTCTTCGCCGAGCGTGAGGCGGCGAAGATTTCGGCCAAGGATGTCGTCAAGCGCAGGATCGCCCGCGTCGGCGTCATCGGCGCCGGCACGATGGGCGGCGGCATCGCCATGGCCTTCGCCAATGGCGGCTACCCCGTCATCCTCCTGGAAACCAGCCACGAGGCGTTGCAGCGCGGATTGGCGACCATCGACAAGAACTACTCGGTGTCCGTCACGCGCGGCTCGTTGACCGAAGATGCCAAGCGCCAGCGGCTCGCCCAGTTCACAGGTTCCACCGACTATGCCGACCTCGCCGATTGCGACCTGATCGTCGAGGCGGTGTTCGAGGACATGGCGGTCAAGAAGGAGGTGTTCGGCAAGCTCGAAGCGGTGGCGAAGCCCGGTGCGATCCTCGCCACCAACACATCCTATCTCGACATCGACGAAATCGCCGCCTCGACCTCACGGCCGCAGGATGTGGTCGGGCTGCATTTCTTCTCGCCGGCCAATGTCATGAAGCTGCTGGAGATCGTGCGGGCCGACAAGACCGCGCCCGATGCACTGGCGACCGTCGTCGACCTGGCGCGGCGGATCGGCAAGGTGGCCGTGGTCGTCGGCGTCTGCCATGGTTTCGTCGGCAACCGCATGCTGGCGGCGCGTGGTTCGGAATCGGAAGCGCTTCTTTTGGAAGGCGCCACACCGCGCCAGATCGACCAGGCGTTCACCGATTTCGGCTGGCCGATGGGGCCGTTCCAGATGGGCGATCTGGCCGGCCTCGACATTGGCTGGCGAAACCGCAAGGCGCGCGGCCAGACAGCCGTCATCGCCGACACGCTGTGCGAGCAGGGACGGTTCGGCCAGAAGACCGGCAAGGGGTTTTATCTCTATGAGAACGGTTCGCGCACACCGGTTCCGGACCCGCAAGTCGAGGCGCTGATCCGCGCCAAGGCGGACGAAAAGGGCATCGCTCCGCGCGCGATCAGTGCGGAAGAAATCATCGAGCGCACGCTCTATCCCCTGATCAACGAGGGCGCGAAGATCCTGGAAGAAGGGATCGCGGCCCGCGCGTCCGACATCGATGTCGTCTGGGTCAATGGCTACGGCTTTCCCATCGGCAAGGGCGGCCCGATGTTCTGGGCCGGTCTCGAAGGGGCGGGCAAGATTATCGAGCGGCTCGAGTACTGGCATCAGCGCACCGGCAAGGACATTTTCAAGCCGGCGCCACTGCTCAAGACAATGGCCGAGACGGGTTCCTGGGAAGCCGGCGCAACAGCCTGATCGAGCGGTGGTTCAAGGCCGGAGGAATTATCGGATCCGCGCGTCGATGATCTCGACGAAGCGGGCGAAGAGGCCGGCCTGCGACTTGATCTTGAGCTTGCGGTAGATGTTGCGGCGATGGACCTTCACGGTTCCCGGCACGATGCGCATGGCCCGGGCGATCGACTCGGTGGAGTGCCCCTGCAGCACTAGGTCGACGACATGCTTTTCGCGCGGCGTCAGCGACAGGCTCTGCCAGATATGGGCGCGATCGAATTCGTTGACGGACGCTATCGTCTCGTCCTGCTTCACTTCCGCCGGTTCGTCGGCCGGAAGGGCGGGCCAGCGCAACCTGGCGAAGCTGATCACCGCCGACGCCATGTCGCGCAACAATCTGGCATCGGCGGTGCCGAACGGGCCCGAGGCGCGCAGCCGCATCAGTGAGAGCACCAGCGCATCCTTGCCGGGCAGCGGCACGAAGAAGCCGACCTCCTCGGCCAGCCTGGTCTGGCTGTAGTAGGAGCGAAAATACTCGCTGGCGTAGAAGCGGTCCGGCGCCAGTTCGCGCATGCGCCAGAACCCTTCCTTGCGCTCGACCGCCGCGTGATGGAACGGGTCGAGCAGATACGGCCCCTCCTGATAGAGCGCGACGAAGACGTGGCTTTCGGCTGGCGAGAACGTCTCGAAGAGCAGAGGCGGGCGCGAGGCGCCGCGATAGCCGAAGATCACGCAGTGATCGAAGCTGACATGCTGCCGCAGCCAATCGACCAGCGCCTGGCCGAACAGGTCGCCGCTGGTCTCTCGCGTTGCCGCGACCAGCGTGGCGAGCCGGCTGTATTCGTCGCTGCGGGACAATCCATACCCCCTTAAACGAGAAAATAGATCAGATATACCACCTGCGAGGTATATACTAGCCGGCATTGGCTCTGGTAGCGTCTTGAAATTGCCCCGGGGAGTCCGCAGCCTTTGACCGCAGTGCCCGACATCGAGTTTCGCGGCGTCACAAAGCGCTATGGCAGCGTGACGGCAGTGAGCGGCATCGATCTTGCCGTCCCGCCATCCGCTTTCGTCGCTCTGCTCGGGCCGTCCGGCTGCGGCAAGACCACCTGCCTGCGCATGATCGGCGGTTTCGAACAGCCGAGCGAAGGCCAGGTGTTCATTCGCGGCCAGGATATGGCCGGCACGCCGCCCTACCGGCGGCCGGTCAACATGGTGTTCCAGCAATACGCGCTGTTTCCGCATCTGGATGTCGAGGACAACGTCGCCTACGGGCTGCGCCAGGCAAGGCCGCGGTTGTCGTCGCGCGAGATCGGCCTGAGAGCCGGCGAGGCGCTCGAAATGGTGCGGCTTGCCGGCTATGGCCGTCGCAAGATCCACGAACTGTCCGGTGGCCAGCAGCAGCGTGTCGCGCTGGCACGCGCGCTGGTCAACAAGCCGGCGGTGCTGCTGCTCGACGAGCCGCTGGCGGCGCTCGACAAGAAGCTGCGGACCGACATGCAGATCGAGCTGCAGAACCTGCAGCGCGAGATCGGCATCACTTTCGTGCTGGTCACCCACGACCAGGAGGAAGCGCTGTCGATGAGCGATTTCGTCTGCGTCATGAATGGCGGCCGTATCGTCCAGCTCGGACAGCCGAGCGAGATCTATGACGAGCCGGCCGACCTGTTCGTCGCTGACTTCGTCGGTAAGACCAACCTCTTGAGCGGCAAGGTCGCCGGGCATACGGGCGATCTGGTGGAGGTGGCGCTAGCGGACGGCACCGTGATTGCCGCGCGCAAGCGCACCGCCTTGCAGCAAGGCGAGGCCGTGTCGGTCAGCCTTCGTCCTGAATCGCTCAGTCTCGGCACTTCAGGAAGCGGCCGCTTCAAAGGCATCGTCCGCAATCGGATTTTCCTGGGTTCGACAGCGGAATACGCGATCGAGGTCCAGGGCATTGGAACGCTGCTCGCCAAGGCCGATCATCTGATCGGCCACGGCAATCTCTTCAAGCCGGGTGAACCCGTCGCCATCGGCTTTACCTCCGGAACGCCGCTGGCGTTTCCGGACCCCAAGAACAACGGGACCAACCAGAGGGTAGATAAACATGTCGAAATCATATCGTGATGGACTGCCGATAAGCCCCGAGAAGTTTGTCGACCAGCTGATGCGTCTGAAGCGCGGCTCGATCGGCCGCCGCGATTTCCTTGGCCTCACCGGCCTTGGCATCGCGACGGCGGTGATGGCGCGCGAGATCGGAATCATGCCGACGCCGGCCTTTGCCGCTGAAAGCCTTGGCGACCGCATGTCGATCGCCACCTGGCCGAATTATCATGACCCGGCGACATTCGAAAATTTCAAGAAGGACACTGGGGTTGCCGTCGAGGTCAACGTGTTCGGCTCCAACGAGGAGATGCTGGCCAAGCTGCAGGCGGGCGCCTCGGGCTGGAGCCTTTTCGTGCCGACCAACTACACGATCTCGACCTACAAGAAGCTCGGCATCATCGAGCCGCTGGAGATGGCGAAGCTGCCGAATTTCGACGGCTCGCAGGAAGACCCGCGCTTCACTGGGGAAGGCACGATCGACGGAGTGGCCTACGCCGTACCGAAGAACTGGGGCACCACCGGCTTTGCCGTCAACACCAAGAAGCTGACCAAGCCGATGACCAGCTGGAAGGAGTTCTGGGACACCGCCATGGCGGAAGGCGACAGCCGCACCATGGTGCACGACTACCAGCTCACCACGATCGGCAATGCCCTGAAATATTACGGCTACTCGTTCAACTCGCTCAAATCAGACGAACTAGCCAAGGCGGAGGAACTGCTGCTGAAGGTCAAGCCGCATCTGTTCGCGGTTTCATCCGACTACCAGCCGGGAATGCGCGCTGGTGACGCCTGGATGACCATGTGCTGGACGAACGATGGCGCGCAGTTGCATCGCGACATTCCCGAGATCGCCTATGTGCTGGGCAAGGAAGGCGGCGAGATCTGGACCGACTTCTACGCCATCCCGAAGGACGCGCCGAACAAGCCCGCCGGTTACGCTCTGCTCAACTACCTGATGAACCCGCAGGTGGCGGTGAAGGAGCATCTGGCCAATGGTGCGCCATCGACCGATGCGCGGGTCAACAAGCTGCTGCCGAAGGAGGTGCTCGACAATCCGATCCTTTATCCGGCGGCGGACCTGTTGACGCCGCTGGAATTCGGCGCGGCGGCAACGCTGACCGATCCCGGCCGTGCCGAATTGATGGCGCGCTTCAAGTCGGCCTGAACCGCGCGGCCTCAAATTCGACTCAGATAACTTGACCGGCGGGTTCATTCCCGCCGGCACCGGGGCAATCTCTCCATGCACGGCAGCCGTCTTCGCAAGAACCTTCTGACCGCCATGCTGCTCGGTCCGGCGGCCGCGTGGCTGGTGGTGTTTCTGGTGCTGCCGTTCATCGCCATCGCTGTATTCAGCGTCGGCGAACGGGCGCCGGAAGGCGGCTATCAGGCGGCTTTTACTTTCGCTCAATATGCCAATCTTCCAGCGCGGGCGACCGCCTTCTGGAACACAATGGTGCTGGCGCCCGTAGGGGCGCTCGCCTGCCTGCTCGTCGCCTATCCGGTTGCCTATTACCTTGCCTTGCAGGCGCCGCAGCGCTGGCGGCTGATCCTGCTGGCGCTGGTCGTCATTCCGTTCTGGACCAGCCTTCTGATGCGGACCTATGCCTGGATGTATGTGCTGGGCGGGCGCGGCATTCCGGCATTGCTCGCCTATATCGGGTTCGAGGATGTCAGACTGATCAACACGCCGGGCGCGGTGCTGCTCGGCATCGTCTATGGCTATCTGCCGCTGATGATCCTGCCGATCTATGTCAGCCTCGAGCGGCTCGACCGCCGGCTGCTTGAAGCCTCCGCCGATCTCGGTGCAACACCGATTTCGACTTTCCTCGGCGTGACCCTGAAACTGTCGCTGCCCGGCGTGATGACCGGCTTCTCGCTGGTGATGATCCTGCTGCTCGGCGAATATCTGATCCCGACGCTGCTCGGCGGCGGCAAGGTGTTCTTCATCGGCAATGCGCTGGTCGACCTGTTCCTGCAGTCGCGCAACTGGCCGTTCGGATCGGCCATCGCGATCACGCTGGTGCTGGTCTCGGTGGTGGTGCTGATTGCCGCCAACCGCATCTCGACCCGGGTTTCGGGCGCGCGCCGGGTGGATCTGATCTGATGCGCGCCTTCGTCATTGCCGTCTTCGCCTTCCTTTATCTGCCGATCGCACTGGTCGTGCTGTTCTCTTTCAACGCCGGTCACCATGCGAGCGAGTTCACCGGCTTTTCGGTGCAATGGTATGGCAAGGCGCTGGCAAACCCGTTCCTGGTCGAAGCGCTGAAGAACAGCCTGTTCATCGCCGCCACCAGTGCGTCGCTGGCGGCGTTATGCGGCACCGCGGCCGCGCTCGGCCAGGCGCGCGTCGGCGTGCGGACCCGTGCTATCTTCGATGCGCTTCTGGGTGCCGCGATCGTCGTTCCGGGTGTCGTCATCGGCATCTCGACGCTGGTCGCGCTCGTCCAGCTGTTTACGGTCGTCAACCCGTTTCTCGCCTCGATCTGGCCCGATGACAAACCGCCGCGCTTGGCGCTCGGCTATGGTTCGATCATCGCGGCGCACGGGCTGTTCTCCATGGCGCTGGTGACGATGATCGTCGGCACGCGCCTCGGCAGCCTCGACCGCAATCTGGTCGAGGCCTCGAGCGATCTCTACGCCACGCCGCTGACGACGTTCCGGTCGATCGTGCTGCCGCAGATCATGCCGGCGGTCGTCGCCGGCTTCCTGCTCGCCTTCACCTTCTCCTTCGACGATTTCATCGTCGCCTTCTTCGTCGCCGGCGCGCAGACGACGCTGCCGATCTATGTCTTCGCGTCGATCCGGCGCGGGGTAACTCCGGAAATCAATGCTATCGCGACGATCGTGCTCGTCGCCTCCGTGCTGATTGTGGTGCTTGCCCAATGGCAGCTGCGCCAGCGCAAACCATCGAACTGAAAGTCGCATCATGATCCTCAAAGACCGCATCGCCGTGGTGACAGGCGCCGGCTCCGGCATCGGGCGCGCCGGCGCCATGATCATGGCCAGGGAAGGCGCGGTGGTCGTCATCGCCGACAGGGATGAGGCCGCTGGCGAAGCAACGGCTTCGGATATCCGGGCATTGGGCGGGCAGGCCGAGGCGATCGCGACCGATGTCGCGGAGGACGCGGCGGTCGAGCAACTCGTTGCCGGCACGCTTGACAGGCATGGGCGCATCGACATCCTGCACAATCACGCCGGTATCCAGGTCGGCGGCACGCTGACCGAAGTCGAGACCGAAGGCATGGATGCCTCGTGGCGGGTCAATGTGCGGGCGCAGTTCCTGGCGGCGAGGTTGGTCATGCCGTCGATGGTCGCACGAGGCGGCGGTGTCATCCTCAACACCGCCTCCAATTCCGGCGTGTTCTACGACCGCGAGATGATCGCCTACGCCACCTCCAAACATGCGGTGGTGGCGATGACGCGGCAGATGTCGCTCGACTATGCCCGGTACAATGTCCGCGTCAACGCGCTCTGCCCAGGCTGGGTCGACACGCCGTTCAACGAACCGTTCATCGCCCAGATGGGCGGCCGCGAGGCGATCGAAACCTATGTCCGCACCAAGATCCCGATGGGGCGCTGGGCCAGCGCCGAAGAGATCGCCGAAGCGATCCTGTTCCTCGTCTCCGACCGCTCCTCTTTCATGACCGGCCAGGCGCTGGTGATCGATGGCGGCGAAAGCATCGGCTGAGACTATGATCTCGCCGCCAGGCCCTTTATTTCAGCGCCTTTCCGATACACTGCCCCACGACTTTTCCCTGCTGCCGGTCGGTAGCCAGGACTATGGTCCGATCGGCATGGGACTTCAGTGCCACGGCGGTCCACGAGCGTAGATTTTCCTATAATATCAAATGGTTACGAGTCTTGACGGTTGCCAGCTCGCGTATTGAGACCGCATTTGTCTAAAGTTTACTCTGTACAATTAGTAATTCCTCATACGACGGTCGCCTAGCGGTTGGGCGAAGGGTGGCGATTCCCCGAGGAGGTTACCATGACAAACCGAAAGACTCTGTTCGCGGCGCTTGCCGCATTGGCGCTTCTGGCGTCTCCGGCGATAGCCGGAGCCGGCGGCAACGGGCACGGCGGCGGCAACGGCAATGGGGGTGGAAATGGCCACGGTGGTGGCAACGGCCATGGCAACAGCGGCGCTTCGCACGGCAAGTCGTCGGCTCCTGGGCAAGTGGCCAAGGCCGAAGCGGACGACTCCACGGTCGATAAGACCGCAAAGGTCTCGTCCGTGTCCAAGGAGAAGAACATCCACGCCAAGCTTGGCCGGCTGAATTCGCTGCAGCGCAACATCAACGCCTACATGAACTCCAAGAGCAAGAAGTTCGCCGCCATCCAGGCTTTCGTGACGCAGTCCGCGAAAGCCAAGGTCGCCCAGGCCGCAGCTGAGGCGGCTCAGGATAAGCTGGATGCGCTGAATTCGCAGTTGAGCGCCTTGACGTCGCTGACGGCCGAACAGATTGCGGCCATGACGCCCGAAGATCAGGCGGCCTTGCCTGGGAAGATAACGGATCTGCAGGCCGAAATCACCGCCCAGGAGGCAGAGGTCGCCGCCGCCAATGACGCGGCGACGGCGGCAGCGACCGGCACCGATGATGCATCGCTCGACGCGGCGCTGACGGACATGGCCAACAAGCCCGTCGATGCCGATGTCACCGCCTGGGCCCAAGGCGTCCTTGCCGACAAGATCGACCAGACGGCGGCCGCGATTGAAGCGGAAACGACGCCGTAGCGAATCGTCGCCGAAACGGCAGTAGCCAGTCAAGGATGCCGCCGGGTCTCGCCCGGCGGCATTGCTGTTTCGCAGCCATGATCGGGCTGGGTCCCAGCCCGGCCGTCTTCAACCAGTCTACGAAGGCGGTCACTGCCTGCGAGTTCTGACACCTGCACCGCACCGGCCGACATCGACCGTGACATCGTCGACGTCTTCCGGTTGCAGCAATCGCTGCGCGAACACCTGAATATACTCGACCATCTTGAAAGCCGGCAGTATGAGTTGGCTGCCGATCTGCTTCGCATTCGTCTGCGGCTCTCCCGCAACCCGCGACCATAGCGCTGTTCGGCATGATCAGCCGGCCGGAATGACGAGGATTAATTGACGCGTAAAGCCAGCCCGACCATCGCGCTGTTTCCCGAAGCGAGTTTCGAACCAGCGTTGAATTGTGTCGGCTTCGCGCAGGCGCTGCGTGCGAGAGGCGCCCGACCGGGGGCCGGGCATGACAATGCTCGCCGTGCCGGCGAGACCGGCGTTGGTGACCATATCGACCGTGATGCCTGGACCGAAGGAGTATTGGAGAAAGCCATTCTCGGCCTGCTGGCCGATGACCCCATGCGCGCCCGCCTGAAGCGGAATGCAGCCCAAATGGTGCTGAAACCTGGAACGGATGTGGCCGCGCAAGCCATACTCTCTCTGATACGGACATGAACGAAATGCCTGACCAAATCACGACGAATAGCTCCGCCCTGAACAACGCCGATCCGAAAAGCTGGCTGGCCCTGCACGGCATCAACGAGGTCGAGTGCCTGGTGCCCGACATGAACGGCGTGCTGCGCGGCAAGGCCTTGCCGGTGGCCAAATTCCTCCAGGCGCTGGAAGACCGCGCGCTCTATTTGCCGAGCAGCGCCTTCCTGGTCAGCATCGACGGCCGCTATTCCGGCGCGATCGACGAGGGTTTTGCCTATTCGGACCCGGACATGCGCATGGTGCCTGATGTTTCGACGCTCTGCCTCGCGCCCGGCGCCGCTGCTGGCAAGGCCTATGTCTTCGCCGATGCCTTCCACATGGACGACCGGCCCTGGATGGCCTCGCCGCGCCATGCGCTGCGGGCCGTGCTCGATCTCTACCGCCAGCGCGGCTGGCGGGCGGTGGTGGCGCCGGAGCTCGAATTCTATCTCACCGCGCCCAATCCCGATCCCGACCAGCCGTTGACCGCACCGATCGGCGCCAACGGCCGGGCTGAAACCGTGCAGCATCCCTATGACATGGTGGCACTCGAGGAGTTCGAGCCGGTGATCCGCCGCATCTATGATTATGCGGCGGCGGCCGGATTGCCGCTCGACACGTTGATCCATGAATCGGGCACGGCGCAGCTGGAGATCAATTTCCTGCATGGCGATGCGCTGCCGCTGGCCGACAAGGTGCTGCTGTTCAAGCGGTTGACGCGCCAGGCCGCACAGCAAAGCGGCATGCATGCCACCTTCATGGCCAAGCCGATCGCGGCACAGGCGGGAAGTTCGATGCATCTGCACATGTCCATCATCGACGAGGCCGGCAAGACGCTGTTTGCCGGCGGCGACGATGCCGACACCGAAATGTTCGGTCATTTCATCGGTGGCCTGCAGAAATATGTCCCGGAAATCATGCTGCTGTTCGCGCCGAACGTGAACTCGTTCCGCCGCATAAGGCCGAACCACAGCGCGCCGGCCAACATCGAATGGTCGCATGACAACCGTTCCTGCGGCTTGCGCGTGCCGGCTGGTGGCCGCGCCGCGCGGCGGGTGGAGAACCGATTGCCGGGTGCCGATTCCAATCCTTACCTGGCGATCGCCGGCTCGCTGCTCGCCGGCTATCTCGGCGTCGAACAGAAACTGGCGCGGTCGACCGAGGCGTCTGGCAATGCCTATAAGATCAAGAGCACGCTGCCGAAGACCATGGAGGAGGCGCTTGACCGTTTCGCTGCTTGCGACCCGGTGCGGGCGCTGCTCGGCGAGGATTTCTTCCAGACCTATCTGCGCGTCAAGAGCGTCGAACTCGACCTGTTCCAGGGCGTCGTGACGAGTTGGGAACGCGACCACCTGCTGCTCAAGGTGTGATGATGGCCTCCAGTTCAACGGGTTTCAATTCGGGCCTCGATATCGGCAGATCCTACTATGTCGCCACCGCCAATCCATCGCCGGACCATCCGGCGCTGGTGGGAGATGTCGACGCCGATTTGGTGGTGGTCGGCGGCGGCTGCACCGGGCTGTCAGCCGCCCTTCACGCCGCCGAGCGCGGATTGAAGGTGGTGCTGCTCGAGGGCGGCAAGATCGGCTGGGGCGCCTCGGGGCGCAATGGCGGCCAGATGATCCCCGGCCTGCGCAAGGGCGCCAAGGGTCTGGTCAAGCTCTACGGGCCCGAGCGGGCAAAGGCGTTGTTCGATCTCGCCTTCGAGGCGCGCGGGCTGGTGCTGGATATCATCGAGCGCCATGCCATCGATTGCGATCTCAGGCTGACCGGCCATCTCGTCGGCGCGGTCAACGGCTCCGATCTTAGGGATCTAGAGGAGGAGGCCGAGTGCCTGGCCACGGTGATGAAGTTTCCGCATGCCGAAATCCTTTCGGCGGCGGAAGCCCGCGGCAAGGTCGACACGCCCTATCACGGCGCGATGTACGAGCCGCTTGGCGGCCACATGCATCCGCTCAATTACACGCTCGGCCTTGCCCGCACCGCGATAGCTGCCGGCGTCACCATCCACGAGAATTCGGTTGCCGTGCGGCTGGAGCGCGAGCCTTCGATCCGGGTCTCGACATCAAAGGGTTCGGTCCGCGCTAAACATGTCGTGCTGGCGGGCGATGCGCTGCTCAGTGGGCTGGAGCCGCGCGTCAACAGCCGTATCATGCCGGTCGGCAACTACATCGTCGCCACCGAGCCGCTGGAAGGCAAGCGCAATGTCATCCCAGCCGATGTCGCAGTGTCGGACACACGCTTCGTCGTCAACTACTACCGGATGTCGGCGGACGGACGCCTGCTGTTCGGCGGCGGCGAGCGCTACACCCCGTCACCGCCGGCGGATATCGCCGGCTTCGTGCGGCCGCATATGGAAAAGACCTTCCCGCAACTTCAGGGCTGCCGCATCGATCACGCCTGGGGCGGACTGGTGTCGGTGACGACGTCGCGGCTGCCGCATGTCGGGCACTATGGCGAGGTCTATTTCGCGCATGGCTATTCCGGCAAGGGCGTCATCCTGTCGACGCTGTCGGGGAAGCTGTTGGCCGAAGCGATCACCGGCGACGCCTCGCGGCTCGACCTGTTCTCGACGCTGACCCCGATGCCGTTCCCCGGCGGCACGGCGCTGCGCGGTCCGCTCTATGTGCTGGGGATGCTGTGGTACGCCATGCGGGATCGCATCAAGCATTGAGGCCGCGCTGCAACGGCACAAAATAGTACCCCTAGCGATCCTTCACACCCCCCTCTGTCCTGCCGGACATCTCCCCCGCAAGGGGGGAGATTGGCAGATTCAGCGCTGCGCCCACCTACATCGGCGGAGATTGGCGAAAGCTGAGATGACAGCGATCTCCCTCCTTGCGGGGGAGATGGCCGGCAGGCCAGAGGGGGGTGCTGGCCCGCCGACGCATGGACTTTGCATGCCGCGGCAGTTGCGATTGGCGGGCGAGAATACCTTACTAAACCACAAAGAAATCCTCGATGCGCTGCCTGGCTCCAAGCAGCGCTGGCAGGATTTCCCGCTCCATCTCCGCGACGGAGAAGCGGGCGGACTGGGTCGAGATGTTGATTGCCGCGACCGTGCTTCCCGAGCGGTCGCGGATCGGCACGGCGATCGAGCGCAGGCCAAGCTCCAATTCCTCGTCGACGATGGCAAAGCCGGCCGCTTTCGCCTTCGCGATAGCCTCGGCCAGCAACGGCTTTTCGGTGATCGTCTTCGGCGTCCGCCTCTCGATCGTTGCCTGGCCGAGAAATGCGTCCAATTCCTGGGGCGTCATGCCAGCAAGCAGGATGCGCCCCATCGAGGTGCAATAGGCCGGCAGTCTGGTGCCGACATCGAGCGACACGCTGAGGATACGACGACCGGGAATACGGGCGACATAGACGACATCCTGTCCCGACAGGATCGCGGCCGAGCAGGCCTCGTTCAGCTGTGCCGCCACCGCGCGCATGATGGGGGCGGCGAAGGTCCATAGCGAGGCGCCACCGAGCCAGGTGCGGGCGACCGTCAGCAGGCGCGGCGACAGCGAGAACACGCGGCCGGCCTGTGTTGCAAAGCCGGTGGCGGTCAGCGTCAGCAGGAAGCGGCGGGCACCGGCGCGGGTCAGGCCTGCTTCCTCGGCCATTTCGGTCAGCGTCATACCCGAGGGATGCCGGGCCAGGATCTCCATGACGGCAAGGCCGCGCTCGAGCGAGCCGACATGATCACGGGAAACAGCCTCTTCGCCCATCTTGTCTCCGCAGAACGGCATCGGCGTCAGGATTGACTCTATGCCCTCTCCGAGCGTAAAAAGTATCGCATATAGAACACATGTTCGCAATACGAACTTTTTGAATTTGGAGCCGACGCGATGGTCAAGTTCCTGCCGCTCAAACAGGCCGTGGCGGAGAATTTGAACAATGGCGACATGGTCGCCTTCGAGGGCTTCACCCATCTGATCCCGACCGCGGCGGCGCATGAGGCGATCCGCCAGGGGTTTCGCGACCTGACCCTGATCCGCATGACGCCGGATCTGATCTACGACCAGATGATCGGCATGGGCATGGCGAAGAAGATCATCTTCTCCTATGTCGGCAATCCCGGCGTCGGCCTGCTGCGGCGCGCCCGCGATGCCATCGAGAACGGCTTTCCGCGCCCGCTCGAAATCGAGGAACATAGCCATGCCGGTATGGCCAATGCCTATGAGGCGGGTGCTGCCGGCCTGCCTTGCGCGGTGTTTCGCGGCTATCGCGGCGCCGGGCTGGCGGCGGTCAATCCAAACATCAAGTCTGTGACCTGTCCGTTCACCGGAGAGGTGCTGGCGGCTGTCCCTTCGATCCGGCCTGACGTCACCTTCATTCATGCACAGAAGGCCGACAAGAAAGGCAATGTGCTGGTCGAAGGCATTATCGGCATCCAGAAGGAAGCAGTACTGGCGGCCAAACGCGCGGTGGTGACGGTCGAGGAAGTGGTCGACAATTTCGACGATCTGCACCCCAATCTGACGGTGCTGCCGCGCTGGACGATCGCGGCGATATCGGTCGTGCCCGGCGGCTCGCATCCGTCCTACGCGCATGGCTATTATGCGCGCGACAATGCGGCCTATCTCGAATGGGACGAGATCGCCGCCGACCGCGAGAAATTCCAGGCGTGGATGCAGGCCAATGTCATCGAGAAGAGCGCCGACGATTTCGCTGCTCGGGTCGAGTATCTGAGGAAAGCGGCATGAGCGACGATCAGACCCGCTTGGGCTTCACCCCGAACGAGATGATGACGATCGCCGCCAGCCGCGCGCTGCGGAATGACGATGTCTGCTTCGTCGGCATCGGTGCGCCATCGGCCGCCTGCAACGTGGCGCGGCTGACGCATGCGCCCGACATCACCTTGATCTACGAGAGCGGCACGATCGGCACCGCGCCCGACGTGCTGCCGCTGTCGATCGGCGACGGCGAATTGTGCGAAACCGCGGTCACCACCGTCGCGGTGCCGGAGATGTTCCGCTATTGGCTGCAGGGCGGGCGCATCTCGATCGGCTTCCTCGGTGCGGCGCAGCTCGACAAGTTCGGTAACATCAACACGACGGTCATTGGCGACTATTTTCATCCCAAGACCCGGCTGCCCGGCGGCGGCGGCGCGCCGGAGATCGCGACGTCGTCGAAGGAGATCTACATCACCATGGCGCAGACCAAGCGAGGGATGGTCGAAAAGATCGACTTCTTCACCTCCTTCGGCCATGGCGAGGGCGGCGATCATCGCAAACGGCTTGGCATCGAGACATCAGGCCCGACCTTGCTGATCACCGATCTCGCCATCTGGAAGCCGGATCCGGTGAGCAAGGAATTCACCGTCGTGTCGCTGCATCCAGGCGTCACGCGCCAGCAGGTGCAGGAGAGCTGTGGCTGGGTGGTTAAGTTCACTGATACGCTTGACGAAACGCCGGCGCCAAGCGAACTCGAACTCAAGACATTGCGCGACCTGCAGGCCCGCACCAAGGCGGCGCATGAGGGAACCGGAAAAGCAAAGGCTGCATGACATGGCCGAGGCCTATATCTGCGACTACATCCGCACGCCGATCGGCCGTTTTGGCGGTTCGCTGTCTTCGGTGCGCGCCGACGACCTTGGCGCGATACCCCTGAGGGCGCTGGTCGAGCGCAATCCCGGCATCGACTGGCAGGCGGTCGACGACGTCGTCTATGGCTGCGCCAACCAGGCCGGCGAGGACAACCGCAACGTGGCGCGCATGGCGCTGCTGCTGGCCGGCCTACCGAAGGAAGTTCCAGGCTCGACCGTCAATCGCCTGTGCGGCTCCGGCATGGATGCGCTGACCATTGCCGCGCGCGCCATCAAGGCCGGCGAGGCGGAGTTGATGATCGCGGGCGGTGTCGAATCGATGAGCCGGGCGCCCTTCGTCATGCCCAAGGCCGACACGGCGTTCTCGCGCAACGCCGAGATCTACGACACCACCATCGGCTGGCGCTTCGTCAACCCGCTGATGAAGAAGCAATATGGCGTCGATTCGATGCCGGAGACCGGCGAGAACGTGGCAGAAGAGTTCGCCATCTCCCGCGCGGCCCAGGATGCCTTTGCCGTGCGCAGTCAGGACAAGGCGGTCGCCGCACAAGCCAGTGGCCGCCTGGCGAAGGAAATCACAGCAGTGACCATCCCGCAGCGCAAGGGCGATCCGGTTGTCGTCACCAAGGACGAGCATCCTCGTGCCGGAACCACGGTCGAGGCGCTGGCCAAGCTGCCGACGCCGTTCCGGCAGGGCGGCACGGTGACGGCCGGCAATGCCTCCGGCGTCAATGACGGGGCGGCGGCGCTGATCGTCGCCTCGGAGGCCGCGATCAAGAAGTACGGCCTGACCCCGATCGCCCGCATCCTCGGCGGGGCCGCCGCCGGTGTGGCGCCGCGCATCATGGGCATCGGCCCGGCGCCGGCGACGCAGAAACTCTGCGCGCGGCTTGGCCTGACGCCAAAACAGTTCGATGTCATCGAACTCAACGAAGCCTTTGCCTCGCAAGGCATCGCCGTGCTGCGCCAGCTCGGCATCGCCGAGGACGCGGAACACGTCAACCGGAATGGCGGCGCCATCGCGCTCGGCCATCCCTTGGGCATGTCGGGTGCGCGTATATCCGGCACGGCGGCGCTGGAGCTTCGCGAACGCGGCGGCCGTTATGCGCTGGCGACGATGTGTATCGGCGTCGGCCAGGGTATCGCGGTCGCGCTGGAGCGGACCTGACGAGCAGTCCTCGCTTGGCCGGCCAAGATCAAGAATCCGGCGCGTGGTTAAATTTGACCACGTGGACAAAAGTCCGGACCCGTTCCATAGTTCCCTGTCTGATTTTTAGAACGGCCGGCTCGACACGGCTGTCAAACAGAGGGGCACGAAATGGAAGACCGGAAGAACAAATCTAATTCGACACGCGAAGGGCTTTCGCGACGTAATGTGCTGGAGCTGGGCGCGCTCGGCCTGGCCGCTGCCATGCTGCCGGGCGCTGCCTTCGGCAAGGATAAGAAGCTGAAGGTGGCGGCGATCTTCGCCACGCCGATCGAGGAGCCATGGGACAACCAGATCCATGTCGCCCTGCAAAAGGCCGAGAAGGAACTCGGCATCGAGTACAAATGGTCGGAGAAGGTGCAGACCGCCGATTTCAGCCGCGTCATGCGCGAATATGCGCAAGGCGGCTATCAGCTGGTGTTGGGCGATGCCTTCGCCGCCGAGCGTGAATCGCGTCGCACCGCCAAGCAATTTCCGAAGACCGCCTTTCTGTTCGGCTCGGGCGCCGGGCCGGCGGAACCCAATTTCGGCGTCTTCGACAACTGGATCCACGAGCCGGCCTATCTGTCCGGCATGATCGCCGGCAAGATGTCGAAGTCGGGCACGATCGGCGCCGTCGCGGCGATGGGCATTCCGGAAGTGAACCGGCTGGTCAACGCCTTCTTCGCCGGCGCCAAGGAGGTCAATCCGAACATCAAGAAGAAGGTCGCCTTCATCGGCTCGTTCTTCGATCCGCCAAAAGCCAAGGAAGCGGCGGTCGCGCAGATCGACGCCGGCGCCGACGTCATCTATGCCGAGCGCTTCGGAGTCATCGAAGCCGCGGTGGAGAAGAAGGTACTTGCCATCTCCAACATGTCCGACCAGTCGAGCCTCGGCCCCGACACGGTCATCACCGGTCCCGTTTGGGACATGTATCCGACGGTCGAGCAGGCGATCAAACTGGTCAAGGCCGGCGTCTTCACCGCGCAGGACTATGGCGATTTCTCGCGCATGGCCAAGGGCGGCTCGTTCCTGGCGCCCTACCACAAGTTCGACAAGACGTTGCCGGCGGACGTCAAGGAACTGGTCGAGAAGAAGAAGGCCGAAATCCTCGAAGGCAATTTCCGCGTCGACGTGGATGAGAACACGCCGGTTTCGGATTGAGTTTTACCCTCCCCCTTGTGGGGAGGGTCGATCCGCGAAGCGGAGCGGGGTGGGGGGTCTTCGGGGCGGGGGGGGGCGGGCCGCGGCCCGGCCGCGCCGCGGCGGGGGGGCGGGGGGGGGCCGGGCCGGTCCCCGCCGCGCGGGGGGGGGGGGCGGCCGCTCTTCGGCGCCGCCCCCACCCCGTCTCGCAATCTTCGCTTCGCTCCGACTGCGAGCCGACCCTCCCCACAAGGGGGAGGGTGAAGCAGAGCCCTCTCTCCGCAGGAGCACCCTTGCCCGCCCCCCTCATCGAAATGCGCGGCATCACCAAACACTTCGGCGCCGTCAAGGCCAACGAGGCCGTCGACCTTAGCGTAGCGCCGGGCGAGATCCTTGGGCTGCTCGGCGAGAACGGCGCCGGCAAGACGACGCTGATGAATGTGCTGTTCGGTGCCTATGCGCCGGACGCCGGCGAAATCCTTATCCAGGGCCGGCCGGTGCGGATCACCAGTTCGGCCGATGCGCTGGCCGCCGGCATCGGCATGGTGCACCAGCATTTTCACCTCGCGCCACGGCTCACCGTGCTGGAAAATCTTCTAATAGGCATTCCCGGCAAGAGCGGCCGGATCGACCGTGCCGGCGGGCTGGCGCGGCTGGCCGAGATCGGCCGGCAGCATGGGCTCACACTTGACCCGGCCCTGCCGGTCTCGGCGCTGTCGGTCGGCGAACAGCAGCGGCTCGAAATCGTCAAGGCGCTGTTTCGCGGCGCCAGGCTGTTGATCCTCGACGAGCCGACGGCGGTGCTGGCGCCGAGCGAGGTCGACGGATTGTTTTCGGCATTGCGCTCGATGGCGGCGCAAGGCCTCGGCATCATCTTCATCTCGCACAAGCTCAACGAGGTGCGTGCGCTGACGCATCGCTGCACGGTGCTGCGGCACGGCCGCGTCGCCGGCCGGGTGGACGATCCCGCCAACACGACGTCGGCCGCAATGGCGCAACTGATGTGCGGCCACGAGATCGTGCCGCCGGCGCGGGGACCATCGACGCCTGGTGCTGATGTGCTTACCCTCAAGGGCATCTCGACATCGCATCATTCGGGCACGCCGCTGCGCGACGTGTCGGTTGCCGTTCGTGCCGGTGAGATCCTCGGCATTGCCGGTGTGTCAGGCAATGGCCAGCGTGCCTTGGCGGAGGTGATCTCCGGGACGCGTGTGCCTGACGCCGGCCAGATGACGATCGCCGGCAGCAAGGTCACACGCTTCTCGCCGCGCGAGGTGCAGGCGCTTGGCCTTGGTCGCATTCCGGAAGACCGCATGACAACCGGGCTGGTCACCAATTTGCCGCTCGCCGATTCGATGGTGCTGCCGCGCATCGGCACCGCCGCTTTCAGCAGCAGGGGCCTGCTCAAGCCGGATGCGATCCGCGCCTTCGCCGAGGCGCAGATCAAGGCCTATGATATCAGGTGCCCCGGGCCGATGACCCGCGCCGGAGCGCTATCCGGCGGCAATCTGCAGAAGGCGCTATTGGCGCGCGAACTCGCCTTCGATCCGAAGGTGCTTATTGTCTCGCAGCCGACGCGCGGCCTCGACATCGGGGCCGCGCGTTTCATCCACGAAAAGTTCCTCGACATGCGGGCCAAGGGCTGCGGCATCGTCGTCATTGGTGAGGATCTCGAGGAGCTGCTGGTGCTCTGCGACCGCATCGCGGTGATGTATGAGGGGCGCATCGTCGGCACGCTCGACAGCGCCGATGCAACGATCGCGCGGCTCGGGCTGATGATGACCGGCGCGGAGGGGAGAGTCTAGATGAACCTTCTGGCGGCGCTGACCCCCACCCCTAACCCCTCCCCACAAGGGGGAGGGGGATGCTGCCGCGCTCCGTTCACACAGCTTCCGAGCCCAAACTTCAGCCGTTTTGTCGTGGTCAGCGCCTCCGAGAGTTCCCCTCCCCCTTGTGGGGAGGGGCTAGGGGTGGGGGTCCCTCTTCGTCAGAATCCTTGTTCGACAGACCGAACAGAGGGTGCCGTCTAATGTTCCGCCTGGAAGTCCGTGCAAGCACTCCTGCCTGGTTCAACCTCGCTTTGCCATTGCTGGCGATCGGAGCAACGCTCATCTTGTGCAGCGGCCTCATCGCGCTGGCCGGCGCCGGCGTGCTCGAGGCCTATGGCGTGATGTTCACGGCCTCGCTGGGTGACAGCTATGCGATCACCGAAACGATGGTGCGTGCAGCACCGATGATCTTCACCGGGCTGGCGGTGGCCGTCGCCTTCCGGGCAAAATTCTGGAACATCGGCGCCGAGGGTCAATTGCTGGCCGGCGCGGTGGCCGGCTGCTTTGTCGGCGCCATCCCCATGCCGGGACCGCTTGCCATGGTGTTGATGGCGGTGGCCGGTGCCGCCGCTGGTGCGGCAGTGGCGCTCGTTCCCGCCACGCTACGGGTGAAGTTCAAGGTCGATGATGTCGTCAGTTCGCTGCTGCTCAACTCGGTCATCTACTATGCGCTGATGGCGCTGATCGAGGGGCCGTGGAAGGACAGTTTCAGCGGCTACCCGATCTCGCCGCCGATCGAGGATTCGGCGAATTTCCCGGTGCTGCTCGAAGGCACAAGGCTGCATCTCGGCGTCGTCGTGGCGCTGATCGCGGCACCCTTGATCTGGTTCCTGATCGTGCGCACGACGCTCGGTTTCAGGATCAGGGTCATCGGCGAGAATCCCGAAGCCGCCAGATATGGCGGCATCCATGTCGAGCGCGTGCTGATCTCTACGGCGCTGCTGTCCGGTGCGCTGGCCGGCCTCGCCGGTGTCGGCGAGGTCGGCGGCGTGCATTTCCAGGTGATGAGCGACATCTCGCCGGGCTACGGCTATTCCGGCATCGTCGTTGCCATGCTGGCGCGGCTCAACCCGCTTGGCGTCGTGCCGGCTGCGATCTTCCTTGCCGCCGTGATGACCGGCGCCGAGGCGATGTCGCGGGCGACCGGCGTGCCGGCCTTCCTCAGTGACGTCATCCAGGGCACCGCATTGCTTGCCATGCTGGTGGCGCTGCTGTTCACCGCTTATCGCATCCGCCGCGTGGGAGCCGCCCGATGAGCGCGGTGTTCGAACAGATCTTTCAGGTCGGCTTCCTCGCCGCCATCATCCGCATCGCCACGCCGCTGGCTTTTGCCACGCTCGGCGAGATGTTCTCCGAGCGGGCCGGCGTGCTCAACCTGGGCATCGAAGGCATCATGCTGTTGTCGGCGATGACCGGCTTCACCGCCGCCAGCCTCAGCGGCAGCCTGTGGCTCGGCGTGCTGGCGGCCGTGCTGACCGGCATGCTGATGGGCGCGCTGCATGCGCTGTTCACGGTGGTGCTCGGCCTCAGCCAGCATGTCTGCGGCATTGGCGTGACGCTGTTCTCTTCGGGCCTTGCCTATTTCCTCTACCGACTGATCTTCGGCCAGCAATCGGTGCCGCCGAACATCAAGGGTTTTCGGACACTTCCGGTTCCGGTCCTCTCGGACATTCCGGTGCTCGGGCCGGCGGTTTTCAACCAGTTCGCGCTGGTCTACATGGCGATCCTGGCCATTCCGCTTGCCGCTTTCGTACTCTACCGCACGCCATGGGGCCTGTCGGTGCGCATGGTCGGCGAAAACCCGCGCGCCGCCGATTCGGCCGGCGTCAGCGTCATTGCCACGCGCTTCCAGGCGGTCATTCTCGGTGGTGCGCTGATGGGGCTGGCCGGCGCCTTCCTGTCGATGGCGCAGTTCAACGCCTTCACCTTCGGCGTCGTCTCCGGGCGCGGCTGGGTGGCGATCGCGCTGGTCGTGTTCGGCCGCTGGGACCCATGGCGCTCGGCGGGTGCGGCACTGCTGTTTGCCTTCGTCGATGCCTTGCAACTGCGCATGCAGGCGAGTGGGCTAGGCCACATCCCCTATGAGGCGTTCCTGATGCTGCCGTTCATTTTCACCATCGTCGCGATGGCGGTGATGTCACGCAACGCGGTGGCGCCGTCGGCGCTGCTCAAGCCGTTTCGGCGCGAGGAGCGGTAGACGAGCAGGACTTGGTGTCCTTTCCTCTCCCTCCGGAGGAGACGTCGATGCCGAGCCTGCCGAGATCGGCGACCTCGCGCAGGCCGTGCGGCGTGCGGATGAAGCCGGGGCAGGCCGCGTTGCAGCGGATGTTGCGGTCGCGGAGCTCGACGGCGATGGCCCGCGCGAACATGTGGCAGGCGCCCTTGGTGGTGTCGTAGAGCACCTCGTTCGGAGTCGCCGCCACCGCCGAGATCGATGAAGTGCAGTCAATCGAGCCGCCGCCGGCCGCAATCATGCCGGGCAGCACGGCGCGCGTCATCAGGAACATCGAGCGGACGTTGACGGCATGCAGCCAGTCCCATTCCTGGACCGTCGTCTCCAGGAACGCTTTATCACGATGGTGCCGGCGTGGTTGAACAGCACGGTGACCGGCCCGAGCTTTTCGATAGCACCCTTCACTGCCACTTCGACCTGGGCTTCGTCGGAGACGTCGACCACCCAGTGTTCGGTTATGTGCCCCGCGCGCGTATCGCCGCCACGGTGGCCGCGGCCGCCTCGCCATTGCGGTCGATGATCGCCACCTTGGCGCCCTCGGCGACGAACAGCCCCGAGGCCGCTCCACCCATTCCCGTCGCGCCGCCCGAAATGATGGCCCTGCGGGCTCGCTCAGCAAGCAGGTACCAATTTGTGACGGCTCAGTAGAAAATCTTTCTGGCGAGGGGCTGAAAATAGCAATCGACAAAGTCTACAAGTTTTATAGATTAACCAGCGAGACGGAGGCCGATATGTCCTATATCCAGAACGCCCAGACGGATCGCAACGGCCAGAGGCTGGCCAATGCCCAGACCTTTCGCCCGGCCTATGCCGGCGCTTTCGCCTATGTGGTCTTTGCCCTTGCGTTTGTGTTCACCGGGGCAGTTGTTCTGGGCCTCATCCCCTAGAATCCGTCAGATAGGCCGGGATTAGCTGCCCCGCCGCTTCTAGGCAATCGGAGTTGAATGAACCGAATCCTCGGTGCGCTTGCGCGCGCCCGACACAACGGAGGAGATGGCAATGCCGATCGAGTTCACGCATGTTCCTGGCAAGACCGCCGACGCCGCGGTTCCCTTTTTCTACGACTTTGCCGAGACCGCGACCAAGCTCGGACTGATCGAGGACGGCGGTTTCCGCAAGATCGTCGTCGACGATTCGGCCGGGCTGCTGACCAATATGGATCTTGCTGCCCAGGTGCTGGACCGGACCTTGTCGCTGGAAGTCGTGCTAACGCACTGGGCGGGCGTGGTTGAACCGACCGTGGCGGCCCGCCAGCTTGCATCGATCGACAGGAAAAGCGGCGGGCGGCTGGCGCTGCGGATGATCAGCGAGCCGCTGAGCGACGCCGATGCCGAAACACGGCCGGTCGGGCACACCGTCATCTGGCAGCGTATCGACGAATATCTGGTGCTGCTCAAGCGGCTTTGGTCGAACGACCGGCCCTTCGACCATGAAGGCGCGTTCTACAGCATCAAGGGCGGTTATGTGCCGCGCAAGGGTCCGCACGGCGCCGACCTGATCATCCGCATGGGCGGACAATCCGGAACGGCGGTCAAGGTGGCCGGCCGGCATGCCGATGTCTTCGAACTGGCGCCGGGCTCGATCGATGAGGTCCGGCAGCTGATGGAGCGGGTGCGCGGCGCCGCCGCCGAACATGGCCGGGCCGGCAAGCTGCGCTTTGCGCTTCCGGTCAGGATCCACCAGAGTGCTTCCGCCCCCGGCCTCAAGGCGGTCGACGTGGCCGGGCCGCCGGCCCAGGCCGCCCTGTCGCTGCTTGCCTATGCGGCTCTCGGGATCGACGAATTCATGATTGTCGGCGTCGACACGCCGCGTGAGATCACAACCGTCGGCCGGGAAACGATCGCCCTTCTGCGCAACTCGCTGGCGCGCCGCGAGACCGAAGAATTCCAGCCCGGGGCGTTTGCGCCGCGCGCGGGCATGGAAGCGCGCGTAGCGGACTAAGGAGCCTTCAGCCCTTCGTTGCCTCAGGCCTGTCGCCAAGCTGCGACAGGCCTTGCATGACGGCGGCTGAATCCGTCAGCGCGCCGAAGATGCCGTCCTCGACTGTCACCATGTGAGGCGCGGCTTCGTGGGCTTGTCTGTCGCCACTGGCACAAGCGTCCGAGATCGTCAGGCATTGAAAATTGCGGTCGCAGGCCTCGCGCAGCGTGGTGTGGACGCAGACATCCGTGGTGCATCCGGAAAACAGCAGATGCGTGATGCCTTGCGCACGCAGCACAAGCTCGAAATCCGTATAGGTGAAGGCGCTGTTGCAGGTCTTGTCGACTATGATGTCCTGCGGCGACCGCCGGCGCGGATCAGTTCGCTGTGCAAACTGGGTTCGACAACGACGCGGTCGCCACCGTTGTCCGGGCGGGACCTGTTTGCGGCAGTCGCATTGATTTGTTGATCGTTGTAGTCATCTTCAATCTTGACTAGTAATGTCATGTTTCCTAGTCAACCGGCATCGGCCCGTCGAAACCCGGAATCTGGAAATGCGGGCGGCCGCACTGGAGAAAAGCCATGACCATGGCTGGAATTGATGCCCAAACTGCCTTCCATATCGACGCGGTGCGCTTTGCTGTCGGCGAGCGAACGCTGCTCGGTCCGGTTTCGCTCGAACTGGAGCGCTCGCGCGTCTACGGGCTGATCGGCCACAATGGTTCGGGCAAGTCGACACTGATCAAGCTCATGGCGCGCCAGCAGCCGGCAAGCTCGGGCGCCATCACCTTCGCCAGGCGCCCGCTTCTGCAATGGGGCGCGCGAGAACTCGCCCGCGCGCTTGCCTATCTGCCGCAGACGACGCCGGCGGCGACAGGTCTTACGGTGCGCGAACTGGCGACGCTCGGGCGCTATCCCTGGCATGGCGCGCTTGGCCGTTTCCGCGCCGAGGACAGGCAGCATGTCGACGAGGCGCTGGTCCTGACCGACATGGAAGGTTTCGCGGATCGGCTGGTGGACGAATTGTCCGGCGGCGAACGCCAGCGCGCCTGGCTGGCCATGCTGGTGGCGCAGAATGCCGGTGTCATGCTGCTCGACGAACCGATCTCGGCGCTCGACATCGCCCATCAGGTCGAGGTGCTCGGGCTGGTCAAGGATCTCAGCCGCAAACGCGACCTCTGTGTCGTCGTGGTGCTGCATGATCCCAACATGGCGGCGCGCTACTGCGACGAACTGATCGCACTGAAGGATGGCAAGCTGCTGACGCGCGGCACGCCCCGCGAAATCATGCGCGGCGATGTGCTGAAGGGCATTTTCGGCGTCGAGATGGGCGTGTTCGCGCACCCCGTCACCGGCCAGCCTGTCGGATATGTGCAGTGACGAGATCTGATGCGGCGGTGGGAAACAGAAAGCGGCCGACCGCTGTGAGAACAAGGAAGAAGCTGTTGTCGAAAAGTGGTTTGTTGGCGGCGTTGGTCGCATCCGTCATCCTGTCGGTCGGCAGCGCGACCGCCCAGGAGCAACCGGCCGGAGCCGCCCCCGCGATCGAGGCACCCGCCGCGCCGGCACCCGCTACTCCGGCGCCCGTTGCACCGGCATCCGCCGCACCGGCAGTCGTCCCGCCGGCCACGATGGCGCCGGTGCAGCCAGCCAACCAGCCGAACACGACCCTGCCGGCCGAGGCCGGATCTTCGCCGGCAACGGAGCTGACCTTGCCGCATGACCTGTCGCCATGGGGCATGTTCATGGCGGCCGATATCATCGTCAAGGCGGTGATGATCGGGCTAGCCTTCGCCTCACTCGTCACCTGGACGATATGGCTGGCGAAATCGCTGGAGATCTTTGGTGGCAAGCTGCGCATCCGGCGCGCCGTCCGGGCGATCGGCGATGCCGCCACGCTGAAGCAGGCCAGCCGCGCGCTCGACCGCGGCGGCGGCCCCGGTGCGCTTCTGGTGCGGGCGGCCGAGGAGGAGACCGCGCTTTCGGCCGGCGCGCTCGATCATGTCTCCGGTGATGGGCTGAAGGAACGGGTGACGTCGCGCCTGTCGCGCATCGAGGCGGCGGCGTCGCGGCGCATGTCGCGCGGCACCGGCGTGCTGGCGACGATCGGTTCGACCGCGCCCTTCGTCGGCCTGTTCGGCACCGTCTGGGGCATCATGAACGCATTCATCGGCATCTCGCAGGCGCAGACCACCAATCTCGCCGTGGTCGCGCCGGGCATCGCCGAAGCGCTGTTGGCCACCGCGATGGGCCTTGTCGCGGCGATACCGGCCGTCGTCATCTACAATGTCTTCGCCCGCTCGATAGCCGGCTACCGGCAGATACTCGCCGATGCCTCGGCGGGCGTCGAACGGCTGGTCAGCCGCGACCTCGATTATCGCACGGTCGCGCCGGCAACGGCGCTGGCGGCGGAGTAGCGCCATGGGCAGCAGAATCCGACCGACCATGGATGACGATCTCGAGGAAAGCCACGAGATCAACGTCACCCCCTTCATCGATGTCATCCTGGTGCTTTTGATCATCTTCATGGTCGCGGCACCGCTGGCGACCGTGGATGTCAATGTCGACCTGCCGGGCTCGACCGCAACGCCCGCGCCACGGCCCGAAACGCCGCTGTTCCTGACTCTGAAGGACGATCTGACGCTGGCGATCGGCAACGACAGCGTGCCGCGCCCGGCTTTCGCCGCCTCGCTGGACAGCAGGACAAAAGGCGACAAGCAGACGCGCATCTTCCTGCGCGCCGACAAGGCGGTCGCCTATGGCGACCTGATGGACGCGATGAACCTGCTGCGCGGCGCCGGCTATCTGAAGATCGCGCTGGTCGGCCTCGAGGCGGCGCCGGCAGCGGGGCCATGATGCATGCGGCCGCCTTGCCCTCGGTTGAGTTGTCGCGCTTCGGCTGGCGCGACTTTGGTTTGTGGGCCAGTGCCGCCGCGCTGGTCCTCGGAGCCCATGTCGCGGTCGCCTATGCCATGCAGAATTTCACGATGGTCACCGACCCGGACGGCGGTCCGCCGCCGGCCCTGGTGATCGAGATGGCGCCGATGGCGGTGATGCCGGCCGTGGAGGAACAGGTTGCGGCGCCGAACGCGGTGAAGCCCGATCAGGCCGAGCCGACGCCCGAAGAGCCGGTCGAGGAGGCGGAGGAACAGCCGGAAGCCGTCCCGCCCGACGAGACCGAGCCCACCCAGACCGAGATGGCCGAGCAGGTCGACCAGCCACCGCCGGATGAGGTCGTCCCGGATATTGTCGAGGCTGTAGCGCCCGAGGTCGTCATTCCCTTGCCGCAGCCGAAACCGGTCGAGGTGATCAAGGACAAGAAACCGGCCGAGGCCAAGGCGAAAAAGCCTGTCGAGAAGCCCAAGCCGCGTCCGAAGAAGGAGAAGGCGGCGCCGCCAAGGACGGCAACCGTCGCCAGTGCCGATGCAAAGCCGGCGGCCAGGACCGCCGCGCCGAAGTCGGCACAATCGACGTCACGCTCCGGCGACGCCAGCAAATGGGACTCCCGTCTGGGCGCCTGGATCAGGCGGCACACGCGCTATCCCAGTTCGGCCAAGGCCAGAGGCGTGGAAGGCAAGCCGTATGTCGCCTTCACGGTCGACTCGTCCGGCCGGGTCCTGTCCGCCAGGCTCTCTCGCTCTTCCGGAGATGCGGATTTGGACCGCGCGGCACTGGCCGTGCTGCAAGGCGCCACGGTGCCGGCACCGCCGCCGGAACTCGGCTCACGCCAGAGCCGAACGGCGCCATTCGTATTCAGCCTGCGCAACTAGAGGCTAGGGCAAACCCGGGCCAATAGCTCAGCGACAGGCAAAGGGCCTCGACCTGCTCCAGATGGAAGCGGCATTTCGTGCGTCTGAGGTTCGGGTCGTCGGCGCCGTCAATCTCGATGGTCTGTATCATGAAGTCGAAATGGGCGTGGAAGGCGTCCACCGCCCCAGAGACTGTCTGCCTGACCGGTGATGCCGAGCCGGCAACCGCGCACGCGGTTGACGAGTGCATACCGCTACGCCCTTCGGGGCTGGGCGGCACGATTGTCTTTTGCCCGCGCCTGGGGGTGCAGCGGGTTGCCGCTGAGCTGCGTATGCCTGGCCGGCCGTGCGCCGCGAAGCACGTCGAAGGCTTCCGCATAGGCCATGCCCAGCAGATAGGAGATCATGGGAAAACGGCTTGCTTCGGCCATCTGCACGAGCTCATTGGTCATCGACGAAATATATTGAAGATTATCGATTTCCGACTGACGTAAGGACTGATTTGACATGTTCTGCTCCTGTCTCTGGTGGAACCTAGGGAACGCGTTACCGACCATACTGAGCCGACTAATTGATCGATTGACTCGCGGAATACGAGGCTTCTTCCGGAGCGGCGTTCACTTTCCTAGCTATTTTCATCCGTTTCCTGACCCCATCGGGATCCGTTGAAAGGCCCCTCAAACCGGACCCACGCCAAGAAAGGTAAGGTCGAAAGAGTTAATGGTATGTTAAAATCGTAGTAAATCCGCGCGCCAAGGCAGGCGGATGAATTATCTTTCCTCGCGCTGAAGTGTAAAATATCGATTTTATCCAGATACAGAGCAGACAATCGCTAGCATACGCTTTTTCGGCATCATGCTTATTCTTATTTAGCGTAAGCCACGGCGATCGAAGGGATTAACCCAGTCCTTCCCGAGTGAGGGCTGGCCACCAGTTGATCGACGCTCGGATCGTCGAGCCTGATGACATGTGCCATGCTGATGGCAACCCTTGGGCGGATGTTGACAATGTCGCGCCGCATGATGACGGACACGAATGCCGGCCCGGCCTCTGTCAGAAGCATGGCCTTGCCTATCAGCACCGGTTCGGAGATCGGAGCCCATTGCACGGAGATCAGCGACGGCTCGCCAGTCTGGCGGCGATTGATGCCGCTGAAATAGATCCAGTTCAGGCGCGAGGTCGCCACCCCATAGTGATTGCCGCGCGCCCGCCCGCCCATGTCGGCCCCCGGCGCTCCGACCACCCGGTGACCCTTCTGAAGGTGACCAGTTCGGCTTCGCGCCGCACGAAGGTTACCGAACGCATCAAGAGGTCGCCGGGCCGGGATCGAGAAATAAGTGAAATAGGTGCCTCCCGCGATCGATGGGCTGGGCGGCCGGATCATCTGGTTGAACAAGCTCTCGGAAACCGGCGGCAGGCCGGGGACACTGGGTTCGGGGACAATTGACCACGGTTTTGTCAGATATCGCGAGACGGGCGCGCAGTAGCGCGTGCGGCCTTCACAGGCGTGTTGGCACAACAAATATCGCCGGCAGGCGAGCGCGGTGCGTTTCTCCTGTCGTGGAAAGCAGAAATCGATTATTCCGCTGGTGGAGCTGAGGAGGATCGAACTCCTGACCTCGTCATTGCGAACGACGCGCTCTCCCAGCTGAGCTACAGCCCCGTCCAGCGGATGGGGCATTTATCGGGCGCCGTGGTTTCCTGTCAAGGCGGCGTTTCGGCGAAATTCCTGGCTGCCGGGCGTCAGGCCGGCGCGCTGCGGCAGGCGACCCTTGCCGGTTTCGCCTGCAATGGCTACATGTCGGCAACAATTGGAGACTGGCATGCTCGCCCTCATTCAAACAATCGTCATGGCGCTTGACCTCTACTGGTGGATCATCATCGCCTCGGCGATCTTCTCCTGGCTCTACGCCTTCAACGTCGTCAATTCGAAAAACCAGTTCGTCGGCAGTATCGGCAACATGCTCTACCGCCTGACCGAGCCGGCGTTGCGGCCGATCCGCCGTTTCATGCCGGACCTTGGCGGGATCGACATCTCGCCGATCATCCTGCTTCTGGTCCTGTTCTTCCTGCGGCAGTTCATACTCACCACGGTGGCGCCTCTGATCCTGTGAGCCCTTTCCGCCTGCGCGATGGTGGCGTCGAGCTGTTTGTCCGGCTGACGCCAAAGGCTGCGCTGGACAGGCTCGAAGGCGTCGAGACATCAGCGGACGGACGAAGCCATTTCAAGGCCCGCGTCCGCGCCGTGCCGGAAAACGGCGCCGCCAATCATGCACTTGAAAAGCTGATTGCCAAGGCGCTGGGCGTGCCGGCTTCGACTGTATCGATTGTCGCCGGTGGCACCGCCCGGCTGAAGACACTGCGTATCGCGGGTGATCCGGCGGCGTTGGCGAAAAGGATCGAAGGGCTCGGCCAGCAGTCCTGATGCCCTTCGGTGGGGGTCAATCCCCCAGCGGCAAACGGGGATCGTCGACTTTCAACGTGTTCACGCTCTGCTTGATGCGGCGCAGATTTTCGAGAACCCTTGGTCCGCGCGTCTCGGCGACCGACGTGACGATCATGTCGACGATCGACAGCAGCGCATAGCGCGACGATGTCGGCTTGTAGATGTTGCCGTCTTCCAGCGACTGGAAATTGATGACCGTGTCGGCGACCTTGGCGAGTGCGGAGTCCGGCGGGGTGATGGCGATGGTGGTGGCGCCATATTGCTGGGCGACCTGCGCCGCATCGATGACCGATCGCGCATAGCCGGAGACAGAGAAGGCGATCAGCGTGGTGTCGGGCGTGGCAACGGCTGCGTACATGCGCTGCAGCTGTCCGTCTATCTGCGCCAGCACCGACACGCCCAGCCTGAACAGCCGGTTCTGCATCTCGGTCGCCATCATCGACGAAATGCCGCCGGAACCGATGCACAGCACATTGCCGGAAACGGCGATGCGTGCGGCGACGGCGACCAGCGTCGTCATATCGAGGTTTTCGCTGGCGCGCTGGATGGCCGATATCGCCGCTTCGGTGATGGCGGACGCGATGCGCTGTTCGCGGGCATCGCGGCTCAACGGCTCCGGTGACAGATACTGGCCGCCGATGGCGATGGCTTGCGCCAGATAGAATTTGAAGTCGCGCACCCCCTCGCAACCGAGGTTGCGGCAGAACCGCGTCACCGTCGGCTCGCTGACGCCGACGCGCGCGGCAATTTCCGAAATCGCCGCCTTGGAGACAAAGTCGAGGTCTGCCAGCACGAAGCCGGCAAGCTTGCGATCCGACTTCGTTCCGTCCTGCAGCGTCAGTTGCAAGCGCGTGATGATGTCGGCCGGCGTCTTCATGCTGATGTTTTCATAGAGGCAGGCCCGTCGCCTTGTCGAACAGGTGGACGTTGCCGGGGTCGACGGTCACCGGCAGCAGGTCGCCCGGCCTGACCGGCACCCTGTCGCGGAACACGGCGCGCACTATATCAGCGCCGATGGCGCCATAAACATGGGTTTCGGAGCCGGTCGGCTCGACGACATCCACCTTGATCGCCATCGCGCCGGCAGCCTCGCCGATGACGAAGTGCTCGGGCCGGATGCCGGCCTCCACCGCACTGCCCGCGGGTACCTGTTTGCCGGCAAGCGCAAGCCGCCCGCCACCGGCCGATTCGAACCAGGTTTTCTCAGGCGATGTCCTGAGAGAGCCCGAGACGAAACTCATCGACGGGGAGCCGAGGAAGCTGGCGACGAACTTGTTGGCCGGCCTGTCATAGAGCTCCAGCGGCGCCCCGACCTGCTGGATCCGCCCGCGGTCCATCACCACGATGCGGTCTGCCATGGTCATGGCTTCGATCTGGTCGTGGGTGACATAGACGATCGTCGATTTCAACCGCTGGTGCAGCGCCTTGATCTCGACGCGCATCTGCACGCGCAATTGCGCGTCGAGGTTGGACAAGGGCTCGTCGAACAGAAACACCGACGGCTCGCGCACGATGGCGCGGCCCATGGCGACGCGCTGGCGCTGGCCACCCGACAGCTGGCGGGGGTAGCGGTCGAGATAGGAGAAGAGATTGAGAACGCCGGACGCCTTCTTGACCTTATGGTCGACCGACTCGCGCGCCTCGCCGCGTATCTTCGGGCCAAAGCCGATATTGTCCGCTGCCGTCAGATGCGGAAACAGCGCATAGGACTGGAACACCATGGCGATGTTGCGCTGCTGCGGCGGCAGCGCGTTGGCGCGCACGCCGCCGATCAACAGATCGCCGGAGGTGATCGTCTCCAGCCCGGCCAGCATGCGCAGCAAGGTCGACTTGCCGCAGCCGGATGGGCCGACCAGCACGACGAACTCGCCGCTCTTGATATCGAGGCTGATGTTTTCGAGGATCTTGTGCTGCCCGAAGGATTTCGACAGGTCGCGAAATTCGACGTCGGTCATGGTCACGCTCCCAGAATGTCGTCGATGAAGGGCAGGCAACCGGCGGTCAGCCCCGCGTCCACGGGCATCACCACGCCTGTTATTCCAGATGCGCGATCGGACGCAAGGAAAGCGACGGCTTCCGCCACTTCCGAAGCGTTGACGATGCGGCCAAGCGGATAGAGCCGCCGCAGCTTGCCGAGGATTTCGGGATCCTTGGCAAGGCGGTGGTCCCAGGCGGCGGTGCGGATCGATCCGGGGCAGACGACATTGGCGCGCAGGCCGCTGCGGCCGAGCTCGACGGCGATCGCCTTGGCATAGGCGTTGATGCCGGCCTTGGCCGCGGCATAGGCGGGATTGCCGAAATGCGCGATGGCGTTGACCGACGAGATGAAGACGACGCTACCGGAGCCTCGGCTGGCCATCGCCTTGACCAGCGGATCGGCGAAGTTCATCACGCCGGCCAGGTTGAGGCCGAGTTCCTGCTCTATTCTGTCGGGATCGAGCGCCGAAATCGTCTCGGCGCGCGTCCAGCCGGCATTGTTGATGAGAATGTCGGGCACGCCATCCCGCTCGAGGATCGCGGCGATCGCCGTGGCTATCGACGCCTTGTCGAGAAGATCGAAGACGTGGCGGGAAGCAAAATGCGGGCTTTTCAACGCCTCGCTCGACTGATCGCAGCCTATGACCCTGGCGCCTCTATGCGCCATCAGCGCCACGATGGCGGTGCCGAGGCCGCCGCCAGCACCCGTCACCACGACAGTCTTGCCTTCGAATTCGGCCCTGCCTTCGAACTTGGCCCCACCTTCGAACTTGGGTCGCGAAACCACCGTGCGTCATCCTCCGGGAGTCCTGACAGATCGTGCAATGCCTAGGCCTGCGAATGTAATTTTGCAACAAAATAATCTGCTTGCAAGCCTTCAAATCATCGATAATGTAGGAAAGTCACATAAATCTTCTGCTCCGGCAACGAAGAGGCGCGCAGGCGCAAAATCAAAATGGGAGAGATCAAATGAGCCTTGCAAAATGGACAGTCGGCCTGATGGCCGGAATGAGCATGCTGGCAATCGCGGCGCAGGCGGATGCGGGTGAGGTGCGCGTCACCGTCGCCGAGTACAGCGCCAAGACTGCTCCCTATTTCGGCGACGTCAAGAAGGAATTCGAGGCGGCGAACCCGGGCATCACCGTCAAATTCGAGGTGGTGCCTTGGGATGTGCTGCTGCAGAAGTTGACCACCGACATCACCGCCGGCACCAATGCCGATCTGTCGATCATCGGCACGCGCTGGCTGATCGACTTCGTCCAGCAGGATGTCGCCGAACCGCTCGACAGCTACATCAAGCCCGACTTCAAGGACCGCTTCATCGACACCTTCCTGTCGCCCTCGATCATGGACGGCAAGACCTACGGCCTGCCGATCGCGGCCTCGGCGCGCGCCATGTACTACAACAAGGAGCTGTTCGAAAAAGCCGGCATCGCCAATCCGCCGGCAACCTGGACCGAACTGCAGGAAGACGCGCGCAAGATCAAGGCGCTCGGGTCCGGCACCTTCGGTTTCGGCCTGCAGGGCAAGGAGATCGAGACCGACGTCTATTACTACTACGCGATGTGGTCCTACGGCACCGAAATCCTCAACAAGGACGGCACCTCCGGCCTCAGCACGCCAGGCGCGCTTGAAGCGGCCAAGCTCTACAAGTCGATGATCGACGAAGGGCTGACGGAGCCCGGCGTCACATCCAACAACCGCGAGGACGTGCAGAACCTGTTCAAGCAGGGCAAGGTCGGCATGATGATCACCGCACCCTTCCTGTCCAACCAGATCAAGGACGAGGCGCCGAACCTGAAGTATGGCGTGGCGGCCATTCCGGCCGGACCGACCGGCGCGCGCGGCACCTATGGCGTCACCGATTCCATCATCATGTTCAAGAACTCCAAGAACAAGGACGAGGCCTGGAAGCTGCTCGACTTCCTGTTCACCACGGAACAGCGTGCCAAGTTCACACAGGGCGAAGGCTTCCTGCCGGTGAACAAGGAAGAGGCGAAAATGGACTACTACGTCAACAATGCCGATCTGGCGGCATTCACGGCGCTGCTGCCCGACGCCCGCTTCGCGCCGGTCATTCCGGGCTGGGAAGAGGTTGCCCAGATCACGTCGGACGCCATGCAGAAGATCTATCTCGGCGGCGACCCCGAGGCAGGCTTGAAAGACGCAGCCGCCAAGGCCAACGCCGTGCTGAAGAAATAGGGCGTATCTCCCTGCGCCCGTGGCGCGTCCCACTCAGGCGGGGCGCGCCACACATCTCAGCGGAAAAACAGATTCGTCGATGTCAGTGCCGCTCATTGCCCTGCCGGGCATTTCTCTCCGTGACGGGGAGAAAGGGGCTGGCCGCTATGCCGGCAGGAAATTCAAAGCCTGAAGCGCTGCTCCAGACCAGGACTGATATGCGAGATTGACCCGAGCTGGCACGCCAGCACTACTGATGTCCAACACGGTATAAAGCCAGCCGATGCAAAACCGTTTCTTGCCCTATCTCCTGACCTTGCCCAGCCTGTTCCTGGCGGCGGTCGTTATCTTCTGGCCGGTCTGGGACCTGATCCAGATCTCGACGCATGATGTCAACCGCTTCGGCCAGCTTCGTGAATTCAACGACTTCGCCAATTTCGCGGCACTCACTGCCGATCCCGATTTCATGGCCGCGCTCTGGCGCACCGGCCAATGGACCGTGATGGTCGTCGGCGGTGCGCTGCTGCTGTCGATCCCGGTGGCGATGATCCTCAACACCGATTTCCATGGCCGGGGTATTGCCCGCGTCATCATCATGCTGCCCTGGGCGGTGTCGCTGACCATGACCGCGGTGGTCTGGCGCTGGGCGCTGAGCGGCGAAAGCGGCATGCTGAATTCGGCGCTGATCGGCCTCGGCCTTATCGACCACAACATCCAGTGGCTGGCGAGTGCCGAGACCGCCTTTCCGATGCAGGTGCTGATCGGCATCCTGGTGACGGTGCCGTTCACGACGACGATCTTCCTTGGCGGCCTGTCGTCGATCCCCGACGATCTCTACGAGGCGGCGGCGCTCGAAGGGGCGACGCCGCTGCAGCAGTTCCGCGAAATCACCTTTCCGCTCTTAAAGCCGTTCATCAACATCGCCATCGTGCTCAACACCATCTACGTCTTCAATTCCTTCCCGATCATCTGGGTGATGACGCAAGGCGGGCCGGCCAACTCGACCGACATCCTGGTCACCCATCTCTACAAGCTGGCCTTCCGCATCGGCAAACTCGGCGAAGCGTCGGCGGTGTCGCTGGTGATGTTCGCCATATTGCTGGTCTTCACCATGATCTATGTGCGGCTGGCGATGCGGGAGCAACGCGCATGACAAATCGGCTCATGACGGGCAAGCTGAAGCGTTCGATCATCGCCTGGCTGCTGCTGGCGCCGCTGATCGTGGTGACGCTCTTTCCCTTCGCCGTGATGTTCCTGACCGCAGTCAAGCCACGACAGGAAGTGCTGTCGCCGACCTGGTGGCCGAGCGAGTTCCGCTGGTCCAACTTCTCCGACATGTGGGTGGCGACCGGCTTCGGCCAGGCGCTGATGAATTCGCTCTACGTGTCCGTGATCGCCACCGTCGGCGCCATCCTGATCTCGGTTCCGGCGGCCTACGCGATGTCGCGCTTCCGCTTTGCCGGATACGGCGCCTTGCGCCAGTTCCTGCTGATTTCGCAGATGATCTCGCCGATCGTGCTGGTGCTCGGCCTGTTCCGGCTGATGGCCGCCTGGGGGCTGGTCGAGAGCACGACGGCGCTTGGCTTCATCTACATGGCCTTCAACGTCGCCTTCACGGTGTGGATGCTGCAGAGCTATTTCGACACCATTCCGCGCGATCTCGAGGAGGCGGCCTGGATGGAAGGCGCCGGCCGCTGGCTGACCTTGCGCAAGGTGTTCCTGCCGCTGTGCCTGCCGGCGATCGCGGTGACCGCGATCTTCACCTTCATCAATGCCTGGAACGAATTCGTCGTCGCGCTCACCATGCTGCGCAGCCAGGAAAGCTACACGCTGCCGATCCAGGTGTTTTCGCTGGTCGCCGGCCGCTACACGATCGAATGGCACCACGTCATGGCCGCGACGCTGCTGGCGACCTTGCCGGTGGCCATCCTGTTCATCTGGCTGCAACGTTACCTCGTCCGCGGGCTGGCGCTCGGAGCGGTCAAATAGCGCCTATTCACGACGGAGCTTTCATGCGCATTTTCACCGCCTCGCTGGCGACGGAAACCAACACCTTCTCGCCGGTGCCGACCGACCGGGCCTCGTTCGAGATGGCCTTCTATGCCGGGCCCGGCAAGCATCCGGAAACACCGACGCTGTGCTCCTCGCCGATGGTCGCGCTGCGCCGGCGGGCAGTCGCCGAAGGCCTCGATGTCATCGAGGGCACCGCCACCTGGGCGGAGCCGGGCGGCCTGGTGCAGCGACAGACCTACGAGGCGCTGCGCGACGAGATCCTGGGCCAGCTCAAGGCGGCGCTGCCGGTCGATGCGGTGATCCTCGGCCTGCATGGCGCCATGGTGGCGCAAGGCTATGACGACTGCGAAGGCGATCTGCTCGAGCGCGTCCGCGACATGGTCGGACCGGACGTGGTGATCGCGGTCGAACTCGATCCGCACAGCCATCTGACGCCGAAGCGCGTGGCGGCCTCGGACATCCTCGCCTACTTCCTTGAATTTCCGCACACCGATTTCTACGAGCGCGGCGAACATGTCGTCGAGCTCGGCCTGGCAGCAGCGCGCGGCGAGATCAAGCCTGTCATCTCGACCTTCGACTGCCGCATGATCCAGGTACTGCCGACCAGCCGCGAGCCGATGCGCTCCTTTGTCGACCGTATCAAGGCGCTGCATGGCAGGGACGGCGTGCTGTCGGTCTCGGTCATCCACGGCTTCATGGCGGCCGATGTGGCCGAGATGGGCACTCGCCTCCTGGTCGTCACCGACAATGACAAGGCCAAGGGCGACGCGCTGGCTGAGAAGCTGGGGCGGGAGCTCTACGCGCTGCGCGAGAAGACGGCGATGACCATGCTGAGCGCCGCCGACGGCATCGATCGGGCGCTGGCCGTGCGCGCTGAAAATCCGGGCAAGCCGGTGGTCATTGCCGATATCTGGGACAATCCTGGCGGCGGCGTTCCCGGCGACGGCACCTTCGTGCTGCGCCAGATGCTGGCGCGTGGCCTGGACAAATTTGGCGTGGCGACGATCTGGGATCCGATCGCAGTCACCTTCTGCCTGGCGGCGGGCGAGGGCGCGGTCATCGACTTGCGTTTCGGCGGAAAGGCCGGGCCGCAGGCCGGCGAACCGATCGACGCACGCGTCAAGGTGCTGAAGGCGGTTCCGGAGGGTTGGCAAAGTTTCGGGCCAAGCCGGGTGACGCTTGGGCCGACGGCCTTGGTTCGCATCGAAGGCACCGAGGTCGATATCATCCTCAACACCAATCGCACGCAGACCTTCGAGCCGGATATCTTTTCCAATATCGGCGTCGATCCGCTGGCCAAGGACATGCTGCTGATCAAGTCGACCAATCATTTCTACGCCGGCTTCGAGCCGATCGCCGCCGAGATCATCTATGTCTCGGCACCGAGTTCGTATCCCAGCAATCCAGCGGTGACCAACTACACCAAGCTAACGCGGCCGATCTGGCCGCGGGTGGCGGATCCTTGGGAGGGTGACGCTGATATTCTCCCCCCTTGAGGGGGAGATGTCGCCGAAGGCGACAGAGGGGGTCGGTCCAACCAGGCTCGGCCTTCTTCTGCGCGAGGTCGGCGCTTCACGCGCGACGACCCCCTCTGGCCGCTTCGCGGCCATCTCCCCCTCGAGGGGGGAGATTACCCAGCGCTACACCAGCCCGCGCTTCACCATCATTGCTTCCGGCGACGGCATCTTGCCGCGAAACGCCGTATAGAGCTCTTCCGGGTCTTTCGAGCCGCCGGCGGCGTAGATGTTCTTGCGCAGCCGCTCGGCGAGTGCCGGGTTGAAGGGGTCGCCCGTCTCCTCGAAAGCGGCAAAGGCGTCGGCATCGAGCACTTCCGACCACATGTAGGAGTAGTAGCCGGCGGAGTAGCCGTCACCGGAAAACACGTGGCCAAAATGGGGGGTGCGATGGCGCATCGCGATAGTGTCCGGCATGTCAAGCTTTTCGAGCGTTTCGGTTTCGAAACGAAGCGGCTCCTGCGGCGCATCCGCCCGCGCATGATAGGCCATGTCCATCAAGGCGGAAGCGGTGAATTCCACAGTTGCAAAGCCAGCGCCGAAAGTCCGCGCGGCCAGCATCTTATCGAGCAGCGCCTTGGGCATCGGCTTGCCGGTCTTCACATGCAAAGCGTGCTTTTCCAGCACCGCCGGCACGGTCAGCCAGTGCTCGTAGAGCTGCGAGGGCAGTTCGACGAAATCGCGGCTGACCGAGGTGCCCGCTACCGACGGCCAGGTGACGTCGGTCAGCATGCCGTGCAGCGCATGGCCGAACTCGTGGAACAGCGTCTTCGCCTCGTCGACCGACAGCAGAGCCGGCTCGCCGACCGGCGGCTTGGCGAAGTTCATGATGTTGTAGATCACCGGTTTCGAGCCGTGGCCAAGCCCATAGCCGGATTGCAGCGCGCTCATCCAGGCGCCGGATCGCTTTGACGGCCTAGCGAAATAATCGGCGAGGAACAGGCCGCGCTCGCTGCCGTCGGCATTTTTCACCACGAACACGCGCGCGTCGGGGTGCCAGGCGGCAATGCCCTTCTTCTCCTCGAAAGTGATGCCGAACAGCCGTGTCGCCACGTCGAAGCAGGCGTCGATGATCCGGTCGAGCTGCAAATAGGGTTTCAGCTCGGCCTCGTCGAAAGCGAACTTCTCCGCACGCAGTTTCTCCTGGTAAAAGCGCCAGTCCCAGGCGGCGATTTTTTCGTTGCTGCCTGCCTGCGTCGCCAGCCGCTGCAGGTCGGTCCGGTCGGCCGCGGCCTTTTCCAGCGCCTTCTCCCACACGGGATCAAGCAGCGCGTGCACCGCCTTCGGCGTCTTGGCCATGGTGTCGTCGAGCTTCAGCGCGGCGAAGGAGGGGTAGCCGAGCAGCTTCGCCTTTTCGGCGCGCAGCTTCAGCATGTCGCGTACTACGGATGTGTTGTCGGTGGCGCCGCCATTCTGGCCGCGCATGGTGAAGGCGCGGAAAGCGGTCTCGCGCAGGTCGCGGCGCTCCGAAAAGGTCGAGAACGGCTCATAGATCGAGCGCGACAGGGTGACGGCATAGCGACCCTTCTGGCCGCGCATTTCGGCGGCTTCGGCCATCGAGCTTTTCAGGAAGTCCGGCAGGCCGGCAAGGTCGGCCTCGTCGAGCAACAGCGCCCAGTCGCGCTCGTCGGCCAGCACATTCTGCCCGAAGCTGGTGCCGAGCGAGGACAGCTCCTCGTTGATTTTGGCCAGCCGCTTCTTGCCCTCGGCATCAAGCTTCGCGCCCGAGCGGACAAAGCCTTTCCAGGTCTTCTCCAGCACGCGCAGCGTCTCGGCGTCGAGCTTCAGGCTCTCGCGGCGCTGATAGAGATCGTCGATGCGGGCAAACAGCCTCTCATTCATCGAAATCGCCGAGAAATGCCTGGACATCTTTGGCGAGATGTCGCGTTCCAGCGCCTGGATCGTTTCATTGGTGTGGGCGCCGGCGCGGCACCAGAAGATCGACGAGACACGGTCGAGCGCCTCGCCGCCGAGTTCCAGCGCGGCAAGCGTGTTCTCGATGGTCGGTGTATCTTCATTGCCGGCGATCGCTTCGATCTCGGCCTCATGCGCCTTCAGGGCCGCATCAAGGACCGGGGAAAAATCGCCGTCGCCAATGCGCGTGAAATCAGGCAGGCCGAGCGGCCCTTGCCACGCGGTCAGCGGATGGGCGGCGAGGTCGACGGCTTTCGTGGAATGCATGGACAGTCTTTCGTTGATGAAGGCGGCGGGGTGGGTCGGTACCGATGTAGGACGCGGCCGGCGGACCCGCAATATCACAGGTGGCCGATATCCGCCTCAGAAGCCGTCGCAGTTCTCGGCGATCGCCGCTTGCGAACTGGCGGTGATGCGGTTGTCGGCCACCGCGAAGGTTTCCTGCATCAGCATGTCGTTGTTGGGGAAATCGTAACAGGCGACCACCGTGGTGACGCCGCCTTCGCTCTTCTCGATCCTGTGCCGGATCGCAGCACCGGCAACCGCATCTTTCCATTCGTCGATGGAGGCGATGAATTCCTGCTTGCTTTGCACAATGCCGAGGTCGTCCAACTTGATGCGGACATCGTCGGCAAGCAGGTCGGACAGTTCCGTGCGGTCGGCGACCAGCAGCGCCGAATACCAGCGGCTGATGATGGCGCGATCATCGGCGCGGGCGGCAATAGTCGCGATCAGCAGCGCGGCCGCCGTAAAAACGGTCGACCGGAGGTTCACCACCTTGCGCGCCGCTGCGTTCATCCCAGCTCCGGCCGCTCGAAATCGCCGGTCTCCTTGTTCATCACCCAGAGTTCACCAGTCGAAATGTCGAACCAGGCGCCGTGCAGCGACAGCCGACCCTTGCCTTCGAGGATCGAGACGCAAGGGAAGGTCCGGAGATTGGCGATGGAATAGCGAATCGAAATCCGCTCCAGCGCGGTCTGACGCTCCGACGCCGTCATGAAGGTGCTGGAGGACACGGTTTCGGCGGCCGGTGCGATGAGACTCATCCATTTGCCGATGAAGTCGCCGGGTGACAGCGGTGCGAAATTGGTGTCGAGCGCGGCGCGGATGCCGCCGCAGCGGCCATGGCCCATGACGACGATATTCTTGACCTTCAAGCTCTGCACGGCGAATTCGAGCGCGGCGGAGGTCGAATGGAATTCGCCGTCCGGTGCGTAGGGCGGCACCAGATTGCCGACATTGCGCAGCACGAAGAGTTCGCCGGGCCCGGCGTCGAAGATCGCCTCGGGGGCTGCGCGGGAGTCGCAACAGGCGACGATCATCGTTTCCGGCGCCTGGCCTTCGCGGGCAAGCTCTCGATAGCGTCCGCTCTCGGTGAGATAGCGGCCGCTCATGAAATTGCGGTAGCCGGCGAGGAGATGGTCGGGAAGGTGAGGCATGGGCGGCTAAGGCCTTTCCGGGTTGGAGGCGGCAGCTCGTTGCAGTCGAGAGAAGCCTCTAGCGGCAAAAGCCCGTCGCGAGCAATGCAGAATTGTAGGAGCTTGTCGTAAAAGCCAGGCACGAAGCGCGACTCTCGCAGGCACCCTCACGCCCAAATGGCAACCGGTATGCCAACACGATCGATGAGCGGCGGGTCGGGAAACGGACGTGCCTCGCCATCGGCGATGCGGCCGGCGATCAGCATCATCGCCGCTGCGTCGAGGAAGTCATCGGCGGCCGCACCGCGTGGTGGCGGCTGGTCGAGGAAGCCCATCTCATAGCCATGCCGGCAGAGCAGCGCCTTGCGTTCCGCCATGCCGTCCGGATTGATGCTGCCCTTGATCTTCTTCGGCAGCCGCATGGCCCGATCGCCATTCAGCCGGCAGAAGGCGACCTCCGGATGCGATTCGAACACACGGCCGCGAAGATCGGGTCGCGCGATCAGCAGTGCGTCGATCTCGCGGATCTTGGCAAAAATGCCGAACGCCTGGATCGACACGCCGCGCGGCGGGTCGGATGTGGTTTTGGCCACCTCGCTTGCCCTGATATGCGCGGCATACCAGGCTTCCATGGTGGTGAAGTCGTTGGTGTCGGCATAGAGCGCGGCGCGGGACGGGATCGAAAAGACGCTGGATTGGCGTGCCCCGAGCAATGGCCGCACCAGCGCTTCCGGGCCACGTCCGCCTTTGCCCGAAAGCTCGGGCAGGCCGATCGGCATGTCGACCGCGATGACCGCATCGTCGGGGAATGACGCAAGCAGGGCAGCGAAGCTTGCAAAGACAGCGACGGAAGGTGCCATGCCAAACGCGCCCCGGACGGCAATCCAGCCGGCCTTGCAGCCGTCGACGCCGACAAGCAGGGCCTCAGTCGATGTCACGCCCGGCGGTCCCGCTCCGGATGCGTGAGGTGGCGAAGCTGCACCATTGCCATCGGGTGCGACAGGCTCTGCGCATCGGTTTCGAGCTGCAGTTCGTCGCCGCCGCGCTTGGCGGTTCGCGCCAGGATCTCGTAGACCGCCGCCGTCGTCGATTGCAGCGCCTTGATCGGCGGCTGGCCGGACAGGATGCGCGCCAGGTAGACGGCCGCCGTCAGGTCGCCCAGGCCATTCGGCGGCTTGTCGATCAGGCGATGCTCGGCAAGCAGCGCCTGGCTGCCGTCGAGCAGCAGGTTGCCGGTGCCGCCCGTCATCATCGACGGCGCCGAGGTGACCAGCATGGTCGATGGCCCGGCATTGAGCGCCGCCGCGATCACCGATTTCAGGTCGGGCAACGGGGCGCCGGCCATCCATTCCAGTTCGTAGCGGTTGGGGGTGGCGATGTCGGCGATCGGCATCAGCCGGTCGCGCATGGCGATGGCGGTCGGTTCGGGCACATAGAGCCCGCCCGAATCACCCATCACCGGATCGCAGATATAGACGGCGTCAGGCGTCTTTGCCTTCACCGCGGCGACCAGCGAGGCGACGGCCTCGGCCTGGCCGGCCTCGCCGAGATAGCCGGACAGCACGGCGCCGACCTCACCCAGCCATGGCGCGCGCTCGAGATCGGCCATCAACGCCTTGAACTGGTCGAGCGGCGGCACGATGCGCGTCGCTCGACCATGGCCGGGATGCCAGGGCAGGATGACCGTCGGCACCGCCCAGACCGGAAAGCCCAGCGTCTCCAGCGCGAACACGGCGGCACGGTTGCCGACCGAGCCGCGCGCGACATGGCTGGAAATGACGATGACCGCACGCGGCGCGTCGGTTTGTTCGGCGCTCATTGTTGTTTGATTCCTAACTGCCCCGGATGATGTAAAGCACGAGCCAGATCATCAGGCCCAGCGCCAGCAGCAGGCCGAGTGTCCGGCCAATGCGGGTGCCCCAGACTTCGATAGGATCGGCAGGATCGGCATCGGCCGCGGTGACGTGATCGTGCAGGCCTTTCGTGGCCCGCGCGACAAACGAGTTGCCGGCCGGATCCGTCTCGCGCGCCACGCGCTCGAGGATACGGCGCGATTCCTTCTCGCTGTCCTGGCGTTCCGCCATGATGATGTCCCGTTTCGACAGGACCTTATCGCGTTCGCACGGTCAATCACAGGGCCTTCGGCATCGGGCGTGCCACGCAAGTGCCTGCCGGTCGAGCGTTTTCTTGCGCGCCGATTGTGGTAATGCTTCGCATGCAACTTCTACCGAGGGACCCCATCATGCTTGCCCAGCGCCTTGCCTCACCGTCCATGTTCCGCACGCTGCCCGCCTTCCTGATCATGGCGATCGTGCTGCCGCTGCTTGCCGGCTGCGGCTACAACACCATCCCGACGGCAGAGGAAAGCGCCAAGGCGGCATGGAGCGAGGTGCTGAACCAGTATCAGCGCCGCGCCGACCTCATCCCCAACCTGGTCGAGACGGTCAAGGGCTACGCCTCGCACGAAAAGGACACGCTCGACGCGGTGGTCGAAGCCCGCGCCAAGGCCACCCAGATCACGGTGACACCGGAAACGCTGAACGACCCCGAAGCCTTCAAGAAGTTCCAGGACAGCCAGGCCGGCCTGACCAGCGCGCTGTCGCGGCTCTTGGCCGTGGTCGAGAACTATCCCGACCTCAAGGCCAACCAGAATTTCCTGGCGCTGCAGGCGCAGCTCGAAGGCACCGAAAACCGCATCGCGGTGGCGCGACGCGACTACATCCTGGCGGTCAAGGACTACAATCTGACGCTGAGGACCTTCCCCTCGGTGCTGTGGGCGACCTTCTGGTTCCGTGGCAACCAGCCCTTCGCCAATTTCACCATCGAGGACGACAAGCTGCAGACACCGAAGGTCGATTTCGGCACGAAGCAGGGCGGGTGATCGGCGGGCCAAACGTCGTGATCTTGCAGACCGATGAGGGGCGACGCGTCATTCGTCTTGTCGCCGTCGTGCTCCTCATCCTTGCGCTGCCATTCTCGGCCTTCGCCGCTGATCTCCCGGCGCTGACCGGCCGTGTCGTCGACAATGCCGGCATCATCGATTCGGCGACCAAGGCGGCGCTGACCCGGAAGCTTGCCGATTTCCAGACAAAAGGCTCCGACCAGATCGTTGTCGCGACGATTCCCAGCCTCGACGGCGAGGAGATCGAGCCTTACGCCAACCGGCTGTTTCGCTTCTGGAAACTCGGCCAGGCGAAGGAAAACAACGGCGTCCTGCTGCTGGTGGCGCCGAACGACCGCAAGATGCGCATCGAGGTCGGCTACGGCCTGGAAGGCACGCTGACCGACCTGCACACCAAGCTGATCATCGAAAACGACATGGTGCCGGCCTTCCGCGCCGGCGATTTCT